>CAYSVQ010000140.1:0-7815 GCA_964434565.1 uncultured Flavobacteriaceae bacterium
GCCAATTATGGCATGATCCGTACCTGGATGGTAAAGCTTGTGAATAAAAAACTCAGCAACCGCTCTGTAAACCGAAAGTTGGCATCGCTGAAGGCCTACTATCGCTTCCTGCAGCGCATAGGGCAGATTATTTCCAGCCCATTGAGTAAACACAAGGCCCTGAAGACATCGAAAAATCTCGAAGTTCCATTTTCGGAGGCCGAAATGCGGCTGCTTGAAGAGGCTTTGCCTTTTGAAAATACTTTTGAAGGAATCAGAGACCGGCTGGTAATAGAATTGTTTTATACCACAGGGATCCGCAGGGCAGAATTGATAAATCTGAAGATGACCGATTTGGATCTGGAGCAAAAAACTATTAAGGTCCTTGGCAAGCGGAACAAAGAGCGCATCCTGCCCTTGCTCCACTCAACCATCGGCCTGTTCCTGAAATATTTTGAATACCGCAAGGCTCTTAAGCGAGGGAATAACGAAGCTTATGTTTTTCTCTCCGGGCAGGGCAATAAAATGTACGAAACTCTTGTTTATAGAATTATAAATGGGTACTTTAGTATAGTATCGTCCAAGACTAAAAAAAGTCCACATATACTAAGGCATACATTTGCCACACACCTCCTTAACAAGGGTGCGGATTTAAATTCAGTAAAGGAATTGCTGGGACATTCAAGCCTGGCGTCCACCCAGGTTTATACGCACAACAGCATAGCCGAACTGCAGAGGATACATGCGGCAGCTCACCCGAGGAGCGAGGATTAAACTACGTTCATTTTATCTGGTAACTTTAAACTTTTATCCTATGAAAGTAAATACACAATCAGTGAATTTTAATGCCGATGGGAAACTTATTGAATTCATTCAGAAGCGGCTTGATAAACTTGAACTGTTTTACGACAAGGTGATTAGTTCGGATGTGTATTTAAAGGTTATAAATACCAGCGCCAAAGAAAACAAATTGGTTGAAATAAAGGTCCATGTTCCAAAGGGCCTGTTTGTAGTTAAAAAACGTTGCAAAACCTTCGAAGAAGCGGTGGATTCTGCCAGCAGTTCCCTGGAGAGGAAACTGGTAAAAAAGAAGCAGAAACCCAGGGTGCAAACCTCCTTAAAATTTTTGTGAATTTGTTTTGAATAAACAAATAATTATCTACATTTGCAGTCCGTTAGAAATAGCGGACTTTTTTATGCATAAAAAAAGGCTGTTAAGCCGATGTAGCTCAGCTGGCTAGAGCACGTGATTTGTAATCTCGGGGTCGTGGGTTCGAGTCCCTCCATCGGCTCGGAAGTTCTAAGAAATACAGTAGGAGGGGAGATACTCAAGCGGCCAACGAGGACAGACTGTAAATCTGTTGGTTTATACCTTCGCAGGTTCGAATCCTGCTCTCCCCACAGTTAATTTTAAGGGGGCAGGCGGCAAAAGTTCACTTTTGTAAAACTGCGGGCCTTAAAATTGCATATTCGGAATCCCCTTTGGGAATAATCCAAAGCCCAACCCGATAGCCTTCGGGACCAAATTCCAGGTTTGGTAAGGTCTGAGGTTTTTGAAATTTGAAATTTTGGAATTTGGAAAATTGCGGGAGTAGCTCAGTTGGTAGAGCGTCAGCCTTCCAAGCTGAATGTCGCCGGTTCGAACCCGGTCTCCCGCTCAAGAGGACGGAATTTTGTCATCCCATATAAGGTGATTTCGTCCTGAAACCAAATACATCTTGAGCTGGTGGTTTTGGGCTTTGAAAATTTGAAAAAGTGGTATTAACTATGGGCCGTCTAAAACTGGAAGGCCACGTACCGGGGATGCTGCTTATTACAGGGAATGGAATTGGCGTTAGCTGATTTGGTTAAGGATATCGTGTTTAACCTGAAGCTCATAAACGTGAAACCTTGAAACCCATCAAGCCGACGTAGCTCAGGGGTAGAGCGTTTCCTTGGTAAGGAAGAGGTCACGGGTTCAATTCCCGTCGTTGGCTCATAAGTATGAAGTCTTTAACGGGCTTCGAACCTGAACCTTCAGAGAGGTCATGGGTTCCGCCGATAGTTATCGGAGCCAGTCGGTGGCACAATGATATGCTTTAACCGGCATTGAAAGTTTGAATTCTTATTGAAGTCGTACCTGTTTCTTTTCGGCGTGGCTGCAGTATTTATCGTTGGCACAATACAATATGTACACTAATATAAACTAAGATTAAAATCATTTAAAATGGCAAAGGAAACTTTTAATCGTTCCAAACCGCACTTGAATATAGGCACTATTGGACACGTAGATCACGGTAAAACAACATTGACTGCCGCCATTACGTCCGTTTTGGCAAATGCAGGCCTCTCTGAAGTGAGGAGTTTTGATTCAATTGACAACGCTCCTGAAGAAAAGGAAAGGGGTATTACGATCAACACCTCACACGTTGAGTACCAGACTGCAAAGCGTCACTATGCACACGTGGATTGTCCGGGTCACGCGGATTATGTTAAGAACATGGTTACCGGTGCCGCCCAGATGGACGGTGCAATTTTGGTTGTTGCCGCCACAGACGGTCCTATGCCGCAAACCCGCGAGCACATACTGCTTGGCCGCCAGGTTGGAATCCCTAGAATAGTGGTGTTCCTGAACAAGGTGGATATGGTAGATGATGAGGAGTTGCTGGAGCTTGTGGAGATGGAAGTACGGGAACTGCTAACATTCTACGAATATGACGGAGATAACGGACCTGTAATTTCCGGTTCGGCACTGGGAGCGCTGAATGGCGAACAGAAGTGGGTTGATACCGTAATGCAGCTGATGGATGCCGTTGATACGTGGATTGAATTACCTGAGCGTGATATCGACAAGCCATTCCTTATGCCGGTGGAAGATGTATTTACAATCACAGGTCGTGGTACTGTTGCTACCGGAAGGATAGAAACAGGAGTTGCCAATACCGGAGATCCGGTTGAGATTATTGGGATGGGTGCCGAGAAATTAACTTCTACCATTACAGGGGTTGAGATGTTCCGTAAGATCCTTGATCGCGGCGAAGCCGGAGACAACGTTGGTATCCTTTTGAGAGGTATTGAGAAAGCCGATATCAAAAGGGGGATGGTTATTTGCAAGCCCGGATCGGTAAAGCCACACGCCAAATTCGAAGCTGAGGTTTATATCCTTAAGAAAGAAGAAGGTGGTCGTCATACCCCTTTCCATAATAATTATCGTCCTCAGTTCTACGTACGAACTACCGATGTAACCGGAACAATTAATCTTCCTTCTGGTGTTGAAATGGTAATGCCAGGTGATAACCTTACCATTACCGTTGACCTGCTTCAGCCAATTGCACTTAGTGTAGGTCTGCGTTTTGCTATCCGTGAAGGTGGCAGGACCGTAGGAGCTGGCCAGGTGACCAAAATTTTAGATTAAGCAGTATTTAAAATAGTGGTAAAGGTGTCCGCCATTGGTGGATACCTTTCCATGCAATTATAAACAGCTGTAATTGCCTTTGGCGTTACCGCTGAAAAACGGGTGTAGCTCAGTTGGTAGAGCACTGGTCTCCAAAACCAGGTGTCGGGAGTTCGAGTCTCTCCTCCCGTGCTGAATAAAGGAAAAGGCCTGTGAGACGAGAAGCCTGTCCCGTGCGATGCCACGGGAGTCTCTCCTCCCGTGCTGAAAAAGTGCAGTTGAACTTTCAGTGCTGAACCTGGAATTTGTAAAAGGGAGTCATTTATTATGTCCGACCGGGGTATACCGGGAAAACAACGTACTATGCTTATATATTTTAAGGAATCTTACGAAGAACTGAGGAATAATGTTACGCTGCCCACAAGGGCCGAAGCTTCGAACCTCATGGTAATTGTGGCGGTATTTTCCATACTTTTCGCCCTGGCGACCTGGGGGGTTGACACCGTTTTCAGCGAGCTTGTACAGTTGTATTTTAATGCATTAATAAATTAAGGTGGGTACTATGTCAGAAGTGTTGGAGAAAAAATGGTATGTGGTAAGAGCGGTCAGTGGCCAGGAGAATAAGATCAAAGGCTATATTGAAAGCGAAGTGGAGCGCCATGGTTTTTCTGATTATCTGGAAGAAGTGCTCGTACCAACCGAGAAGGTGGTGCAGATCCGAAACGGGAAGAAAATAAATAAAGAACGGGTATATTTCCCGGGGTATATCATGATTAAAGCCAATCTTGGCGGAGAAATGATTCATATTATTCGCTCCATAACCAACGTAATCGGCTTTTTAGGAGAAACAAAAGGTGGGGACCCCATCCCCCTTAGGAAATCCGAAGTAAACCGCATGCTGGGGAAAGTTGATGAACTGGCTGTAAACACAGACAGCGTAGCAATCCCCTTTGTACTGGGCGAGACCGTAAAAGTGATAGATGGCCCTTTCAATGGTTTTAACGGAACCGTAGAAAAGATCAATGAAGAAAAACGGAAACTCGAGGTGATGGTGAAGATTTTCGGCCGTAAGACACCTCTTGAGTTGAGCTATATGCAGGTTGAAAAAGTTTAAAAAGTGTTACATACATGAATAAAGTTGTGTTGCTTCCAAACTAAACACGCTTTGAATTTTAATTTTAAACAATGGCAAAAGAAGTAAGTAAAGTAGTTAAACTACAAGTTAGGGGAGGTGTTGCGAATCCGTCGCCACCGGTTGGACCCGCTTTAGGTGCTGCCGGCGTTAACATCATGGAGTTCTGTAAGCAATTCAATGCCAGGACCCAGGACAAACAGGGTAAAGTGTTGCCTGTAGTTATCACCGTGTATAAAGACAAGTCTTTCGACTTCGTCGTAAAGACACCACCGGCGGCAGTTCAGCTTATGGAAGCGGCTAAGGTTAAAAAAGGATCAGGCGAACCTAACAGGGCTAAATCCGGTACGGTTACCTGGGATCAGGTAAAAAGGATAGCGGAAGACAAAATGGTCGACCTCAATGCTTTTACAGTGGAATCAGCTATGAGAATGGTTGCTGGTACCGCAAGGTCTATGGGAATTAAAGTGGCCGGATCGCGACCTTTTTAACCGCATTTAAAGCAATTTTAAACATGGGAAAGTTAACAAAAAAACAAAAGGAAGCGCGCTCCGGGATTGAGAAGGATAAACTCTATTCACTGCAGGAAGCTTCCAAGTTGATCAAGGATATCACCAATGTAAAATTTGATGCATCCGTTGATCTGGCAATACGTTTGGGAGTAGATCCCCGGAAGGCCAACCAGATGGTGCGTGGGGTGGTTACCCTTCCGCACGGTACAGGTAAGGATGTTAAAGTCCTGGCCCTGGTAACCCCCGACAAGGAAGCCGAGGCGAAGGAAGCCGGAGCCGATTTTGTTGGCCTGGATGACTATCTGGAGAAAATCAAAGGCGGTTGGACCGATGTTGATGTAATCATCACCATGCCAAGCGTCATGGGTAAATTAGGTCCGCTAGGTCGTATTTTAGGCCCCAGAGGATTAATGCCTAACCCCAAAACAGGAACGGTTACCATGGATATTGCCAAGGCGGTATCCGATGTAAAGGCCGGTAAAATAGACTTTAAGGTAGACAAGGCTGGAATTGTCCATGCCGCTATCGGAAAAGTATCATTCAGTGCAGACAAGATTGCCGGCAATGCCAAGGAATTGATCGATACCCTGGTAAAACTCAAGCCAACAGCGTCTAAGGGCGTATATATGAAAAGCATCTATATGTCGAGTACTATGAGTCCAAGTGTTCAACTAGACCCTAAAGCAGTTAGCGCTAAAAACGTAACAGTATGACAAAAGAAGAAAAAGCAGCTGTAATAGAGGATCTGACCGGTCAGCTGGCCCAAAACTCCACCATCTACCTGGCTGATATTTCGGGGCTTGATGCCGTATCCACTTCAGATTTGAGGAGGGCATGCTTCAGAGCGAATATCAAACTATCCGTGGTGAAGAATACCCTTCTGGCCAAGGCCATGGAGGCATCAGACAAGGATTTCGGGGATTTGCCCGAAGTACTGAAAGGAAATACATCATTGATGTTTTCGGAAATTGGCAATGCCCCGGCAAAACTGATCCAGAACTTCAGGAGGAAATCCGAAAAACCCTTATTGAAAGGGGCATATATTGAGTCGGGAGTGTATATCGGAGACGATAAGCTCCTTGCCCTGGTGAATCTTAAATCCAAGGAAGAAGTTATCGCAGATATTATTGCCTTGCTGCAGTCGCCTGCTAAGAATGTTATTTCGGGCCTTAAATCCGGAGGTGGAAAACTGGCAGGGATCCTTAAAACACTCTCAGAGAAATAATTTGTACGCACTAGAATCACAATAAAGTAGAATTTTTAACAAACGATAGAAAAATGGCAGATTTAAAAGATTTCGCAGAACAATTGGTCAACCTTACGGTGAAAGAGGTAAATGAATTGGCCGATATTTTAAAAAATGAGTATGGCATTGAGCCGGCTGCCGCTGCAGTTGCTGTTGCCGGAGGAGCCGCCGCCGGCGGTGATGCCGGAGAAGCCGTAGAGGAACAAACCGAATTTGATGTAATCCTGAAAGCCGCCGGCGGTTCTAAACTTGCCGTGGTAAAACTGGTTAAGGAACTTACCGGCCTTGGACTGAAAGACGCCAAGGATATTGTAGACAGCGCTCCTAAAGCTGTTAAGGAAGGTGTTTCGAAAGATGAGGCAGAGGGAATTAAAAAATCACTGGAAGAAGCAGGAGCAGAAGTTGAGCTTAAATAAAAGCGAAAACCATACGGTTTAGGTCTAGGTCTTCCCGCCTTCTGGTGGCTAGACCTAAACCCTTTTATACTTATATATTGTTTCGTATATTAAGGAATATACTACCCTAAATAGTATTCACGATCAAAATGCCCATAGATGTTCACAACTCAGACTGAAAGAATTAGTTTCGCATCCGCTAAGAACATACCGGATTATCCGGATTTCTTGGACATTCAGATTAAATCATTTCAAGATTTTTTTCAGCTTGAAACCAAATCTGACGAAAGGGGCAATGAAGGCCTTTACAATACCTTCATGGAGAACTTTCCAATAACAGATACCAGGAACCAGTTTGTGCTGGAATTCCTGGATTACTTTATAGACCCGCCAAGGTATTCCATACAGGAGTGCATTGAACGTGGGCTTACATACAGCGTGCCGCTTAAAGCAAGGTTAAAGCTCTATTGCACGGATCCCGAACACGAGGATTTTGAAACCATCGTGCAGGATGTATACCTGGGCACTATCCCCTATATGACTCCCAGCGGAACTTTTGTTATCAATGGTGCGGAACGGGTGGTTGTCTCCCAGCTGCACCGGTCACCGGGTGTTTTCTTCGGACAGTCGTTCCACGCAAACGGGACCAAGCTTTACTCGGCCCGTGTGATCCCCTTCAAAGGATCATGGATAGAATTTGCTACGGATATCAACAGCGTGATGTACGCTTATATAGACCGTAAGAAAAAGCTGCCCGTAACAACACTTTTCCGGGCCATAGGTTTTGAAAGGGATAAGGATATCCTCGAGATCTTCGACCTTTCTGAAGAAGTTAAAGTTACCAAAGCAGGATTAAAGAAAGTACTGGGCCGCAAACTGGCGGCGAGGGTACTCAACACCTGGCATGAAGATTTCGTGGATGAGGATACAGGGGAAGTGGTTTCTATTGAACGTAACGAGATTGTGCTGGACCGTGATACCGTACTCGAAAAGGAACATATTGATCAGATTGTTGATACGGATGTAAAAACTATTCTGCTTCACAAGGAAAACAATGCCCAGTCTGATTATGCAATTATTCATAATACCTTGCAGAAAGACCCTACAAACTCCGAAAAGGAGGCTGTGGAGCATATTTACCGCCAATTGCGTAACGCCGAGCCACCCGATGAGGAAAC
>CAYSVQ010000141.1:0-22677 GCA_964434565.1 uncultured Flavobacteriaceae bacterium
CATGAAATACGTCTTCCATGTCCGTTGAATTCCTGCGGATTTTGGCGTCGAAATTAATACCCCCGCCCTGTAAGCCGCCTGCCTTAATGAAAATGAGCATCGCCTCCGTTACTTCCATCACATTATTGGGGAACTGGTCGGTATCCCATCCGTTCTGGTAGTCCCCTCTGTTGGCATCAATACTTCCAAGCATGTCATAGGCAGCGGCAACCGCCATTTCGTGCTGCATGGTATGACTGGCAAGAGTAGCATGATTTACCTCCAGGTTTAGCTTAAAATCGTCTTGTAATCCGTATTCATTCAGGAAACCTATAACGGTAGCGGCATCAAAGTCGTATTGATGCTTCATAGGTTCCATCGGCTTAGGTTCAATGAAGAAGGTGCCTTTGAATCCCTGGCTACGGGCATAGTCCCTGGCCAGACCCAGGAATCGGCCCATGTGGTCCAGTTCCCTTTTGAGGTCGGTATTCAGCAGTGACATATACCCTTCGCGTCCGCCCCAGAACACATAGTTTTCCCCATTAAGGGCTATTGTGGCATCGAGGGCGAGTTTTATCTGGCCTCCGGCACGTGCAAGTACTTTAAAATCGGGGTTGGTAGCCGCCCCGTTCATATAGCGCGGGTTAGAAAAGCAGTTGGCTGTTCCCCAAAGGAGCTTTACGCCCGACGCCGCCTGTTTTTCCTTCAGATAATCAACGATAGCCGAAAGTCGCTTTTCTGATTCTGCAAAAGATCCACCTTCCCGGACCAGGTCGAAATCGTGAAAGCAATAATAATCGAACCCCAGTTTTGTAATAAACTCAAAAGCGGCATCAGCTTTCTCTTTGGCAGCCGCCATGGCATCGCCGGATTCATCCCAGGGAAATTTCAGCGTACCAGGGCCGAAAGGATCAGCGCCAGTACCACAGAAAGTATGCCAGTAAGCCACGGCAAACCTGAGGTATTCCCTCATGCTTTTACCTCCAACCTTTTGTTCGGGGTTGTAAAATTTGAAAGCCAGCGGATTATCGGACTCCTGGCCTTCGTATTTTATTTCCTTTATTCCCTTGAAATACTCCTTGTTACCTATGAGTGCCATTTTAATTGGTTTTGATGTTAATTTCGAGTTCGTTTTTCCATTTTTGGTAAGCCTGTTTATATGTGTTTTTGTCTGCCGCGGGTTTGTAACTCATTACATAATCGTTTTTCATGAGTTGCTGCCCGTATGCCTCAAGGCCATGCCGATGTACCAGGCAGGCCCTTGCGGCTCCTATAGCCCCGGTGGTATTATATATTTCAATTTCCTGATCGATAAGGGAGGCAATGGTGTCAGAAAAAATGGGGGAGCGGAAAAGGTTGTCGTTTCCTGCCCGGATAACCCTGGCTTCAACCCCATCGGATTTCATGATCTCCATACCGTAAACAAAGGAAAAAGCGATTCCTTCCAGCGCTGCGCGGCAAAGATGGGCTTTGGTATGGTTGTTCAGATTGATATTCAACATGCGCGTACCTAACTCCCGGTTATTCAGCATACGCTCTGCGCCGTTTCCGAAGGGAAGGATTACTACGCCGTCTGATCCTATGGGCACGGAACCTGCCAAATTATTCATCTCGTCATAGGAAGCCACATTCAGGTTATTCAATAACCATCTGTACTGAATCCCGGCCCCGTTAATACATAGCAGTTTTCCGACATATTTATTGTCGTCGGTATAATTTACATGGGCAAAGTTGTTAACTCTGGAGCTTTCTTTTACAGATAAATTGTCTGATACCGCATACATTACACCAGAGGTCCCCCCTGTTGCGGCAACCTCTCCGGGAAAAAAGACATTCAGAGAGAGGGCGTTGTTTGGCTGATCGCCGGCACGATACAGTACCGGGGTACCTTCTTGCAAACCTGCCTCTGAGGCACCTCTTTTTGAAACCTTGCCTTGCATTGAAAAGGTGGGGACAGTTTCGGGGATAAGACCCGCATCTAATCCGTAATACTCCATCAGCCAGGATGCGACCTTATTCTCGCTGAAATCCCAAAAAATACCTTCGGAAAGACCGGAGATGGTAGTGTTCATGTTGCCGCTGAGGCGAAAAGCTATATAATCGCCGGGAAGCATGAATTTATGGATTCGGGCATAGTTTTCCGGCTCGTGTTCCTTTACCCACTTTAGTTTGGAGGCGGTAAAATTTCCGGGCGAGTTGAGCAGCTGTTCCGAACATTTGTCGTTTCCGAGGTCATCAAAAGCCTTCTGGCCGATGGCAACTGCCCTGCTGTCGCACCAGATGATAGAATCCCTTATAACTTCCCCCTGCCTGTCTAACAGTACCAGCCCGTGCATTTGGTAAGAAATTCCTATGCCTTCTATTTGCGAAGGTTTAATCGCATGAGTTGCCATAAGTTTTTTGCTTGCCTGGCAAACATACTTCCACCAATCTTCAGGTGACTGTTCAGCCCAGCCATTTTCCATGGCCAGAATGGCCATTTCCTTTTCCGGGGCATTGGTCACCCCCAGCGACCTGCCGGTTTCCGCTTCCACAAGCGCGGCTTTAATAGACGAACTCCCAATGTCGAATCCAATGAAGTACATACTTTATCCTGAGGTGATGTGAGGTGTAAGTTATGCTTTTCCCTGAAACGGGCAAAGTGGATAACAGGCATTTTATAAAGACCTAAGCCACGGGCTAATTCGAAAAAAAAAGACCGCACATAAAGGCGGTCTTTCTTAAACACTTAAAATTAAACTTTAGTACCCCGGATTTTGTATAAGGTTGGGGTTAGATAATAACGCATTGGTAGGGATTGGGAAGATCTGTTTTGTTGCGTCACCTACAGCAGCAGGATCTTTAAATTCCCAGTCTCTTGTAAACTGACCAAATCGGATAAGGTCTATACGGCGAACATACTCTCCATACAATTCCCGGCCTCTTTCGTCTATAATATCACCTTCTGCTACTGTACCTATTGGTGTGGCCTGGCGGAGTACCCTTAGTTCATTGATCAGAGCAGTGGCATCGCCTCCTCCTGCACCCCTGAAGATAGCTTCAGCCTTCATGAGGTGGGCATCTGCGTAACGAAGCATAATAGAATGTCCTGCAAAGGAGCCATTTACCGGGTGATACTTAATAACACGGATTCCGGTACGCTCATTGTTACCTACCAGACCCGGCAGTTCTTTAGTAAAGACCAATGGATTCCCCGGACGGTCTGTCAAGGGGCTACCATCTTCATTAAATTGTTGCCCGATCAGGAAACCAAAACCAATTCCGAGGTTGTCCGGACCGGCATTGGCAGCATTGGGAACAAATCCTCTGCGCTCTTCCTGGCCTGAACCTGCTATGTTCGTACTAGGGTCGCCTTCGAAAAGGTCATAGAATTCTGCAAGGGTGGTAAATCCATTCCATCCGCCACCGGCATTGTCGGGGGCATTCTGGTTGTAATGAAGACCATGCCATATCCTGGAACCTACGCTGGCAGGTACCCACCAGACAGTTTCGGTGTCTTCCGCAGGAGCAAACAGATCGAAATAACCTGCCTGCAGTGCGAAGCCATCAGCAGCGATCTGGTCTACCAGGGATACAACCTGGTTCATGTCGGCAGAATCAGCTGTTCCGGATCCGTTATAAATATGCTTGTTAAGCAATACCCTGGCTAAAATCATCCTGGCTGCTGCTTTCCCGGCCCTGTTTGTATTTGGCCCGGGGCCAATAACCGGCAAACCTGCGATGGCGTCATTGAGATCACTGATCACAAAATCCATTGCTTCAGTCCTGGTCAAAACCCTTGGGTTTACATCCGGCCCTTCATCCACTTCACGGAAAGGAACCTGCCCGAACATGTCGAGGATCAGCCACATGCTGTATCCCCTTACGAATTTGGCATTAGCTATCTGTTCTGCGGAAGCATTGCTCCTCGAATCAATAATCTCATTAGACCTGAAGGCCAACTGGTTGTACTGGTTCCATGTATTAAGGACAAACTGGTGTGATGGTGTCCAGGTATGGTTGTGCAACGTCCTCCAGATCCCGTTATCCCCCCAGTCCGTTCCCCTTGTTGGCACAAGGAACTCGTCTGTGGTTACTTCGTTCAAAGCATACAGTTGCTCCTGGGTATCAACATTGGCTCTTAAACTGTTATACAATTCATCTACAGCCAGAGCTGGATCGCTTACCCCCGTAAATCCATCGCCGGATTCGGAGATGATGGAATCCGATTCCTCGATCTCTAAGTCTGTACAAGATAGGACGAAGAGCGCGGAGCATACCATCAATAAATAATATTTCATTTGATTTCTTTTCATGGTTAACTCAATTTTTTTATTTAGAATGTCGCGTTTAATCCAAGTGTAACTGTTCTTGGTCTTGGAAAGGCTGTATAATCTATTCCCGCTGTTGGAAGGGCGTTCAATAAATCGCCCCCGCCAGGTTGAACACTTACTTCCGGATCCAACCCGCTATAATCGGTTATCAGGAAGAGGTTCTGACCTGTTACAGATAGGCGAAGGCTTTTGAAAAGACCTTCACCAGTAAGAGGCACGGTATATCCAACGGTTGCGTTCTGAAGCCGGATAAAATCACCGTCTTCCAGGAATCTTGTTGAAACTGCGGCTTCGGCATTTCCTGCTTCCCCGCTGGTGAGCACGTCAGGAGTTACGTTCCTGGCGTTTGCAATGGCTCCGGCGGTAAAGAATGCGTTTCTTGTGTTATTGTACACAGAGAAACCAAACTGCCCGGCAAGATAAGCGGAGAAATCCCAGTTCCTGATTCTCAGGTTTGTGGAGAATCCGGCATTGACATCCGGTAAGGCGTCCTCGTTGACAAAAGTCTGAACGTCGCCGATTGGCTGACCGTTCGCGTCAAATCCTTCGAACTCCCTGAGGAAATACGAGAATAACGGTTGACCGCCTGCCAGGATCTGTGCAAATGCCAGCGATAACCCCTGTCCGCGGATGGTACCTGCAGGGATTTGTCCGGCGAAATCCTGTAGCTCGTTTTCGTTATAGGCGATGTTGAATGAGGCATTCCAGTTCACATCTTCCAGCTGTATGATATCGTAATCCAGCGCAAATTCTATCCCCTGGTTCAGCACGGTAGCATCCAGATTCTGGAAAAAGGTAGGCTGAGGCGACGGTTGTGCGGCCTGGATTAACAGTAGGAGATCTGTTGTTTCCTTACGGTAAACATCAATATTTCCAGTTAGCCTGTTATTGTTCAACCCAAAATCCAACCCAACGTTATAGGAAGTGGTTTCTTCCCATTTCAGATCGGGGTTGGCGAAAGCAACAGCTGCCAGTCCCGGAGCGTTTAATTCGCCCCCATCGCCGATCCCGGTACCGGCATAACGCTCCCTTCGGACGAAGTTGCCATATCCCAGACCTTCCTGGTTACCAGTAATACCGTATCCAAGTCGTAATTTCAGAGTAGAAAAGGTATCTCCCATAAAGTCTTCCTCCGCTATTTTCCAGGCGAAGGCACCAGAAGGGAAATAACCGTATTGGTTCTCCGATCCGAATCTTGAAGATCCGTCTGCCCTTACAGTAGCTGTAAACAGGTATTTATCGTAAAGGCTATAGTTTATCCTTGCAAAAAATGATTGCAATTCGTCAGTATTGTCAAAGTTATCTGCAAACAGAGACCGTACAGACGTTACCGGCTGGGCAACGATGTTTGTCACGGGTGTTGGGAACAAACGGTTTACGAACACATTTGAATTCCTTAGGTCGTACCCATACTGCTGGTAGGAACCTGAAATCTGTGATTCCACAAGATTTGCGGAACTTTCTATATCCCTTCCCATCCTGTTAAGGTCGGTGGTCTCGAATCCCCAGGCTTCGATATTTCTGCCTTCCCTTGCAAAATCCTGAAAGGAATAACCTATAAGGGCATCCAGGTTGGAATTGCCAAAATCTTTATTATAGTTCAAGGTGGCTTCCAGCAGCCTGTTTTCTGTTTCCAGGTCGTTTAGCGCACCGCGGCCGTTGCCGAAAGCACCCCGCCCTATATTCCTTCCGAGGGAGGATACTACCGCCAACCTTTGAGACTCAGAGCTATCATATCCAAGGTTGACCTTGGCTTTCAATTCAGGCAAAATGGCGTATTCTGCTGAAAAATTCAAAAGAGCCCTGTCTGTTTGGGTGGTATTCTGAATAAATGCCAGCATGGTCGCCGGGCTCAATTGTCCGCCAGGGTTAAAGGTCGGGCTGGTTGGCCAGGTAGGGTTGGCGGAATATGCCGCTCCGAGGATATCACCCTGGAAACCGGCGCTGCCACTTAAGGGAGCGGTCTCGTCATTAACCCGTGAAATAGTTGCCTGCAGGTTTAACAGCAGTTTGTCATCCAGAAACCTGTGAATGGCGTTCACCCTTCCGGTAAGCCGCTCAAGATCTGAATTCTGGATGATCCCATTTTGTTTGCCATAACCAAAGGTAGCACGAACAGATCCCTGCCCGTAATTTTGGGCGTAGGAGATGTTGTGGTTAGTTGAAACGGCCCGGCGGGTAACAAAATCCTGCCAGTCTGTATTGTTGCCAAAATCCTGGTCGGAAGCCGTACCCCCGAATTGTTCTACCGCTCCGAGGAATTGCTGCCTGTTAAGCAGGTCGTACTCTTTTGCCGCTTCAGAAATACTAATATTGGCTGAATATTCTATAACGCCACCGCTTGAGGCCCCTTTTCCGCTTTTGGTAGTGATGATGACCACGCCATTAGCGCCACGGGATCCGTAAATCGCAGTTGCCGAAGCATCTTTCAATATACTTATGCTTTCAATGTCGGCAGGGTTAAGGAAGTTTAAAGGGTTCCTGGGTGCACTGGTACCAAACCCGATATCTGATCCCCCGGCTGAGGTGGCGTCGTTGGCCAAAGGCACTCCGTCTACCACGAAAAGCGGGTTGTTGTTGGACCTTACCGAGTTCGTACCCCGGATCCTGAAATCGATCCCGGCACCCGGCTCACCACTTGTCTGGGTGATCTGTACCCCGGCTGTTTTTCCCTGAATCAATTGTTCGGGAGAGGAAATTACCCCCGTGTTAAAGTCCTCTGCAGTTACAGCTGCCACCGAACCTGTGGCATCATCTACAGTTGTCGTACCATAACCAATAATAACCACTTCATCCAGCGCCTGTGCATCTTCCTGGAGCGTGATGCTGATACTGGTACGGCCGTTTACCCCCACTTGCTGGGTGGAATACCCGATATAACTGAAAACCAGGGTTCCGTCTGAAGGCACTCCGTCCAGGGTATAATTCCCGTCAAAGTCTGTCTGGGTTCCTGTTGTAGTCCCCTGAACTACAACGCTGGCCCCGGGTAACGGACCGTTCTCATCTGTAACAGTACCCGATACCGTTACCTCCTGCGCCTCCATCAATCCAAAGCTCAAAAAGGCTCCAACCAACAGAAAGCATTTTAGTAGCGTAATCTTCATAAATAGTTAATTTTTAAGTTTAGTTAATTTAATTCCAAGGTCTAACTTATGTAAAATAATTGTTAAAACGTTTTACCATATAATTTAAGAATACACGAAAACGGTTTCGTGTTAATAACTTTCGGAAAATATGGATCTCATAATCCTGCGTGAACTTAATTATGTGATCCTGACTTAGGGGGCGTAAATATTATCAATACCTGAACAAATATAGTATTTTTTTCTATGGCAGGCGAAATTATACAAATAACAAAATGTTTTAAGTTTGCTGTTGAAGTGTTAAATAAAACATATTTTTAGTATTTATCTGAAAAGAAGTACTTTCACTCCGCTTCAAAAACCCTGCTTATTATTTTGAAAAGGACTATAACCCTAAAGCACATTGCACGTGAATTGGATGTTTCTATTTCCACCGTATCCAAAGCTCTTAAAAACAGCGATGAAATAGGCGAGGAAACAAGAAGGAGGATACAGGCTTTCGCCAAATTATACAACTACCGCCCCAATAATATTGCCCTCAGCCTTAAGAACAGGCGTACCCGCACCATTGGGGTGGTCATCCCGGATATCGTACACCATTTTTTTACTACGGTGTTCAGGGGCATAGAACAGGTAGCCAACCAAAAAGGCTATAACGTCATCGTCTGTGTTTCAGATGAATCGTACGAAAGAGAGGTTTTAAATATTGAAACTCTTGCCAATGGAAGTATAGACGGATTTATTATGGCCCTGTCTGCCGAAACCCAGTTGAAGGATAATTACGACCATCTTAAAATGGTAATTGCCCGGGGGATGCCCATAGTGCTTTTTGACAGGGTGACCGAACAGATAGTTTGCGATAAGGTTGTTAATAACGACAAGGAAGCGGCATACATGGCCGTGGAAAATTTCATCAAGGCCGGAAGAAAGCGGATCGGGTTGGTAACCACCGAAAGATTCCTTAATGTAAGTGAATTACGGGAAGAAGGGTACTATCAGGCGCTCAGGGATTATGGCATTCCCGTACGCGACGAATGTGTTCTCCGCCTCCCGTATCGCTACGAATCCGAAGAACTGAGTATCCCCTATTTTTCTTCCCATAAGCTTGATGCCGTCTTGTGCGTAAATGAAATTTTTGCCCTTCGCTGTATGAGGATTTTACACGATATGGGCCTTAAAGTGCCCCAGGATGTTGCACTTATAGGATTTACCGACGGGATACTTTCCCGGTTGTCGACCCCCACCCTCACTGTTGTGGCCCAGCATGGGGAACAAATGGGTGCCCTTGCCGCAGCTATGTTAATAGACAAACTGGAAGGCAATACATTGGAGAATTATAGAACGGAAATTATACCTGCAACCCTGATTGAGAGGGAGTCAACAACAAAATTAAAATCACTCCATATTTGACGTAAATGAGAAAAGTGGGATTTATATTTGATCTTGACGGTGTAATCGTCGATACAGCCGGTTATCACTACCTGGCATGGAAAAAACTGGCCGATCAGCTTGGCATTGAATTTAGCGAAGAACAGAATGAACGCTTTAAGGGCGTAAGCAGAAAACGTTGCCTTGAAATCCTTCTGGAACTCGGGAGTTTACAGGTAAGTGATCAACAATTTGACGCATGGCTGGCTGAGAAAAATGAAGATTATTTGTCGTATATTAACGAAATGGATAGTTCGGAGATCCTTCCGGATGTGACCAAGGTGCTCAATTATCTGAAGGACCGACAGATCCCGATGGCACTGGGCTCTGCCAGTAAAAATGCCCGCCCTATTTTGGAAAAAGTGAAGTTATTGCCGTATTTTAATACGGTGATTGACGGCAATGAGGTTAGCAAGGCCAAACCAGATCCTGAAGTCTTTCTCAGGGCGGCACAGGACCTGGGCGTGAGTCCGGAAGACTGCGTGGTCTTTGAGGATGCCGTAGCCGGCATAGAAGCGGCCAATCTTGCCGGGATGATCAGTATTGGGATAGGTGATCCCGAAATTCTGGGGGAAGCCGACTATACCTTCAAGAATTTTACAGAGATAGATTTAAACTTTATTAAAGACCTAACTTAAACTCGGATGAATCAGGATTACATACTAGCAGATGAATGGTCTATTATAGAAGAAGGCTTCGAACCCGAGCGCGTAAAATCCTCCGAAAGCCTTTTCAGCCTGGGAAACGGGGCAATGGGCCAACGCGCAAATTTTGAGGAGGAATACTCAGGTGCCAGCTTTCAGGGAAGTTATATTGCCGGGGTTTATTACCCCGATAAGACCAGGGTGGGCTGGTGGAAGAACGGCTATCCCGAATACTTTGCCAAAGTGCTGAATGCCCCAAACTGGATTGGAATCAATATCGAATTGGATGGCGAACCTTTGGATCTCCATACCTGCAGTTCGGTTCAAAATTATCGCAGGGAACTCAATATGAAGGAAGGATGGTACAGGCGCGGCTTTGAAGCAAAGTTGCCCGGAGGCGCTAAAGTGGCAGTGAAGGCTACGCGTTTCCTCAGCCTGGACCTCGATGAAGTGGGGGCAATATCATATGAAGTTACTTTGCTGAATGCGGGGGCAAAACTTAGATTCATTCCCTATCTCGACAGTGGCATTACAAATGAAGATAGTAACTGGGACGATAAGTTCTGGAATACTACTGAAGTTTTGTCGGAAAAACGACAGGCTTTTATTAAGGCCCACACGATGAAGACCAATTTTGAGACCTGTACATTCATGGAGTGCCAGCTTTACCATGAAGGCAGTGCGGTAAACATGCTTCCGGAAATAAGTAAGGATGCCCTTAGGGTGGAGCACTCATATGAAATACAGGCCGGCAAAGGAGAAACCGTAAGCCTGCATAAATTTGGAGGCTATACCGTATCCCGCAACCACAAGCCAGAGCTTTTGGTCGAAACGGCAAAAAAGGTGCTCCGGCTGGCCACAGACCTCGGTTTTCAAAAGCTGATGCAAAATCAGCTGGAGGCATGGGCAAAGATCTGGGAAATGAGTGACATTACCATTGAAGGAGATGTGAAAGCCCAGCAGGGCATCCGTTTTAATATCTTTCACCTTAACCAGACCTATACTGGCAGGGATTCACGACTCAATATAGGACCAAAGGGATTCACAGGAGAGAAGTATGGCGGAAGTACCTATTGGGATACGGAAGCCTATTGTATTCCCTTTTATATGGCGACGAAAGATCAGGAAGTAGCACGTAAATTATTGAAGTACCGCTATAATCACCTTGAAAAGGCTATCGAGAATGCCCGGAAACTTGGTTTTAACAATGGTGCCGCTCTGTATCCCATGGTAACCATGAATGGGGAAGAATGCCATAATGAATGGGAGATCACCTTCGAGGAAATCCACCGCAACGGGGCAATTGCGTTCGCCATCTATAATTATTACCGGTATACCGGAGACTACAGCTATATTCCCGAAATGGGCCTGGAGGTGCTGATCGCCATTTCCCGGTTCTGGAAGCAGCGCGCAACCTTTTCGGAATACAGGAAAAAGTTCGTTATCCTTGGGGTTACAGGGCCAAACGAGTACGAGAACAATGTAAACAACAACTGGTATACCAATTACCTGGCCCGTTGGTGCATCCGGTTTACCCTGGAACAACTTTCAAAAGTCAAGGATGGTTCCAGGGAAGATTATGACAGGATCATAGGACATACCAAACTTAGGGATACGGAAACCGATGCGTGGAAAAAGGTTGCGGACAATCTATATTTTCCATTTTCGGAAGAACATGGGGTATACCTGCAACAGGATGGTTTTCTGGATAAGGAACTGATTACTGTTGATAAGCTCGATAAAAGTCAGCGGCCCATCAACCAGAAATGGAGCTGGGACCGTATCCTGCGCTCCCCTTACATCAAACAGGCCGATATCCTGCAGGGGTTTTATATTTTCGAAGACCATTTCACCACAGAAGAGCTTGAAAGACACTTCGATTTTTATGAACCATTTACCGTACATGAGTCTTCGCTATCGCCCTGTGTCCATAGTATTCAGGCGGCAAAACTCGGTCGTATGGAACAGGCGTATACCTTTTACCTGAGGACCTCCCGACTCGATCTTGACGACTACAATAAAGAAGTTCACGAAGGGCTGCATATTACCTCTATGGCCGGTACCTGGATGAGCATAGTGGAAGGTTTCGGAGGGATGAGGATTCATAACGACAAGCTGTCATTTGCCCCAAGGATCCCGAAGCAATGGAAATCCTATTCCTTTAAAATCAACTTTCGCCAACGCGTCTTGCAGGTGACCGTTACCCATGATAAAACCAGCTTTATTCTCGATGGCAAAGAAGAAATGTCTATCCGGCTAAACGGAGAACGCCTGGTACTTAAACCACATGAGGCCATTGCAAAATAGGATGAGAATCATTTCCGCACTGCTGATAGGTTTGATCATTTCTGCAGTGTTTGGGTGTTCAATGGAAAAAGATAAGCAGATTATGGGTGAGGCCCCGCAGGGTAAAAGAAAAGAAGTTATTTACCAGGTTTTTACCCGTTTATTCGGAAATACAAATACTACAAACACTCCCTGGGGTACCCTTAAAGAGAATGGCGTTGGTAAATTCTCTGATTTTAACGAAAAGGCGCTCCGGGAAATCAGGCAGCTTGGCGTTACCTATATATGGTATACAGGAGTTCCGCACCATGCCCTGGTTACCGATTATACTGATTTTGGTATAACTGCAGACGACCCCGATGTGGTGAAGGGCAGGGCAGGGTCTCCCTATGCTGTAAAAGACTATTATAATGTTAACCCCGATCTTGCCGATGACCCCGGAAAGCGGCTGGAAGAATTCACCGGACTTATAAAAAGGACTCACGATGCAGGGTTGAAACTTATTATAGATATTGTGCCCAACCATGTGGCCCGCCGGTATGAGGGATCATCCACCCCGGCGGGTTTGGAACCCTTTGGGGCATCAGACGATACTTCAAAGGAATATTACAGGGATAATAATTTTTATTATATCCCCGGACAGGCGTTTATTGTTCCGGAAGGCAAGGATGGATATCAACCGCTTGGAGGGGAAGCGCATCCCATTGCTGACGGCAAATTTGATGAAGTACCGGCAAAATGGACCGGCAATGGTTCCCGCAAAGCACAGCCCGACTTTCATGACTGGTATGAGACGGTGAAGGTGAATTATGGTATCAGGCCTGATGGAACCAAGGAATTTACCCCCCTGCCAGAAGGATTTGAAAATAAATCCAGTGTGGAACATTATGCTTTCTGGCAAAAGAGGGATGTTCCGGATTCCTGGATAAAATTCAGGGACATCGCACTCTTCTGGCTGGATAAAGGGGTGGATGGTTTCCGTTTCGACATGGCAGAAATGGTTCCAGTAGAATTCTGGAGCTACCTGAATTCCAGTATCAAAAACAAAAGGGCCGATGCTTTTTTATTGGCGGAAGTTTACAATCCGGAACGCAACAGAGAATATATCCACAGTGGTAAAATGGATTACCTGTATGATAAGGTAGATTTTTACGATAGCCTGAAACATATTATGCAGGGGCATGGCTGGACGGACCATATTCCTGTAGTGCAAAAGCGCATGGAGGATATAGAACACCATATGCTCCACTTCCTTGAAAACCACGATGAACAACGCATCGCAAGCCCGGAATTTGCAGGCACCGCCCTGAAGGGTAAACCGGCAATGGTGGTCTCCGCAACCATCAGCACTTCCCCGATAATGATTTATTTCGGGCAGGAAGTTGGGGAGGCGGCAAATGAGAATGCAGGGTTTGGAAAGCCCTCCCGTACTTCGATCTTCGATTACATCGGGGTTCCTGCACATCAGCGCTGGATGAATAATAAGAAATTCGATGGGGGAGGTTTAAGCGGGGAAGAAAAGGAGCTACGTGATTTTTATAAGCGCCTGCTCAACTTCACCATTAACAGCAGCGCCCTTATGGGAGCATACCGCGATGTTCACTATTACAACAGGGAACATACGGATAACTACAACCACAAAATCCTCTCCTTTGTCCGGTGGTCCGAAGCAGAACGATTACTGATAACTACTAATTTCGACGAGGCACAAACATATAGCCTCAATCTCCGCTTGCCTCCTGATATTGTTAAGGAATGGGGACTTAAGGATGGAAGTTATAAAATGACGGATGGCTTATATGGAGTGTCAGATTACCAACTTCAAGTACGGGGAGGCTCAGGATCCGTAACTGTGGAACTGCCGCCTCTTGGGTCTTTGATCCTTAGCCTGAAGGATTAAAAAGGGGGGCGCAGGCCAGCCTATGCCCCCTTAAAGATTACTAAGCTGATGCCTTTTCG
The DNA here is from genome assembly GCA_964434565.1 of uncultured Flavobacteriaceae bacterium. Lineage (GTDB taxonomy): Bacteria > Bacteroidota > Bacteroidia > Flavobacteriales > Flavobacteriaceae > Zeaxanthinibacter. Next base: position 13,693 of record CAYSVQ010000141.1, read on the forward strand.
GCAGTTGCCTTATAAACAACCGCAATGACGCCGCCAATGATCCCATAGTAAATGATGTCGATAACTGCTTCCACCAGATAGCCGGTCATATCCATAAGGTCGGCAATGCCGTACCATAGCAAACCCATTCCCAGGCCGACAAAGACCCCGATCCAGGCGCCAAACTGGAATCCTTCTGAAAAACTGTGCACCCCACGTGCCCATTTGCCATAAAGGGAACTGAGGGCAAATGCCGCAACAAGATTCCCAAGGGCGATGTAGAGCAGTTCCGGCTCCTCCTTCATAGCGTTGGTTAAGGTGTGGCCTTCAAAAAAATCGACCATGGCAATACCCCAGATGGCATAGCCCAGAATGAACATGACCACAAAACCGGCCAGGGTTGCTAATAAATTTTGTTTTGTAAACATTGGTTGGGTTGTTAATTGGTTACTAATATGATAAATGTATTAAATATAAATTATGTATTTATTAAAATAAATATGAAAATAATATAGATACGGTAATTTGTTTCCAGGCAACTCCTGTGGGTATGATTGGCAGTACCCGGCATTTCGGTGCGATATTGTATTTTTGGGGTGCCGGGCCTATGGTGGTCAATTATTACAAGCGTCTTTGGCATAAGAAATTAAACTGATATCAAATGAATTTTACAAACAGAATGGGGGTCCTTTTCTTGTCGTCCCTCCTGTCAGCGGCAATCTTAAGTTGTGAAAAAATGGGGGACAATCCACTGGTTATCGGGCACAGGGGTGCAATGGGGCATGAAACTGAAAATTCCCTGGCATCAGTCAGGAAAGCATTGGAACTGGGGGTGGATATGATTGAAATAGATGTGTTCAAAATTAAAAGCGGAGAGATTGCCGTATTCCACGATGAACGCATGGAACGCATCACTAACGGAGGGGGCCGGATAGAGGAATACGACATTGTGGAACTCAAAATGCTTAAGCTGGAAGGCAATCACGGCATCCCTCAATTACAGGATGTACTTAAAGCGATAGATCATAAGGTGCGCCTTAACATCGAATTGAAGGGTTCCAATACCGCAGACCGGGTAAATTTTATTATCAATTCCTATATAAAGAATAATGGCTGGGCCATGCAGGATTTCCTTATTTCCAGTTTTAAATGGGATGAACTGAAGGAAATGCGTCGGTTGAACTCAGAGGTACCGATAGCGATTCTGACAGAAGCCGACCCTTTGGAGGCGCTTTCCATAGCTGAGGAATTAAGAGCGGAGGCTATCAACCCCTATTTTATGACTTTAAATAATTCCAATGTGGCCCGTATGCAGGATGCAGGATTTAAAATCTATACATGGACGGTAAACGATCCTGCCGATATTGACCTGATGAAGGAATTGGGCGTTGACGGAATTATTACGAATTACCCCGAACGCCTCCGTTGATGTTTGATGTATTGGTGATAGGCGGGGGAGCTGCCGGTTTTTACGGAGCCATACATATTGCGGAAGCTGATCCCAGTCTGAAAATTGCTATTCTGGAAAGGGGAAAGGAAGTATTATCCAAGGTAAGGGTATCAGGCGGGGGGCGCTGCAATGTTGCTCATGCGGAGTTTGACCCTGAAACCCTTAGTATGAATTACCCCCGTGGCCAGAAAGAACTGCTGGGCCCTTTCCATCATTATAGCAGCGGGGATACTATAGAATTTTTTCATCAAAGGGGAGTTGTCCTGAAAATTGAAGAGGATGGGAGGATCTTCCCGGAATCGGATACTTCCCAGACTATTATAGATTGTTTTATGCAAGCCATCGCCAAATTGGGCATAGAGCTCCACTGCAACTGCCCGGTAGTGGATCTGCGCTATGATCCGAATGAAGCCTCCTGGGAAGTTTTTACAAACAAGGAATCATTCAGGGCAGGGAAACTCCTTCTCGCCACAGGGAGTAGCACAAAAATTTGGCACTTACTCGAACGCCTGGGTCATACACTTGTGCAACCGGTGCCTTCATTGTTCACATTTAAGATTAAAGACGAACGCCTTGATAGGTTACAGGGCATAAGTACCAGCGCACGGGTGGCACTTCTGATGAAAGACAAGCCTTCTGCCAGGGTAGAAATTTCATTAAAGAAGGCTGCACTGCCTAAAATACTGCTCGAAACCGAAGGCCCCTTATTGATTACCCATTGGGGGCTTAGCGGCCCATCTGTACTCCGGCTCTCTGCCTGGGGTGCCCGAATGCTAAACGATTACAATTACAAGTTCCGGATCCTGGTAAACTGGCTCCCTGATTATCATGCAGGGGCTCTGATGCCAATGCTTTCGGAGATAAAGGAAATCGAGGCAAAAAAAACCGTCTTCCGCACACATGCATTCGATCTTCCAAGGAGATTATGGACCAAACTGGTTCTCGCGGCCGGCATTCCGAGGACCCTTAAATGGGCCGACATGAACCGGCACCAGTTGCAGGAACTCAAGCGACAACTTACGGCCTGTGATTTTGCAGTTGAAGGCAAAAGTACCTTTAAGGAAGAATTTGTAACAGCCGGGGGCATAGATCTCCGGGAAATAGATTTCCGCACCTTTCAAAGTAAACGCCTGCCCGGCCTTTTCTTTGCCGGGGAGATAATAAATGTGGATGCCATAACCGGAGGGTTTAATTTCCAGAATGCCTGGACCGGCGCCTATATTGCAGCAAAGGGCATTACAGGGAAAGCCTGAAAACGGTTTAAGAAAGCAGCATGAAAAGGAGGGCAGCCAAAAGCCCGCCAGCGATGGGTCCTAATATAGGAACCCAGGAATAAGACCAGTCACTGCTCCGTTTACCCTTTATAGGCAGGATGGCGTGCATAACCCTAGGTCCCAGATCACGTGCGGGGTTAATTGCATACCCGGTGGTCCCCCCCAGACTGAGGCCAATTCCCCATACCGTCAGGGCAACCGGGATTGCACCTATCGAGCCGAGCCCGATCACTATATTACTTTCCGTAATCGTAGCGTCGGTAAAGTATAGCACCGCGAACATGAGCACAAAAGTTCCCACTACTTCGCTCAGGAGATTGTAGCTGTATTTGCGGATGGCGGGGATTGTACAGAAAACTCCGAGTTTTAGTTCCTTGTTCGCCGTTGCATCAAAATGTTGTTTATATACCAGCCACACAGTACCCGCTCCCAGCATCGCGCCCAGGAATTGTGCCAGGATATAAGCGGGTACTTCTTCCCAGGGAAACTTTCCCGCAGCCGCCAGCGCAATGCTAACGGCAGGGTTAATATGGGCTCCACTGTAAGGGGCGGCAACAACCACTCCTACATAAACTCCGAAAGCCCAACCTGTTGTTATTACAATCCAGCCGGAATTATTTCCCTTTGTACCTGTAAGGATCACATTGGCCACCACCCCGCAGCCCAGCGTTATCAAGAGGGCGGTGCCCATCATTTCTGCAATAAATGGCGTCATTTATTTAAGATTTTTGTTGCCTGCTCCAATATTCCAGGGCTTCAATTGCCCTGTACCAGTTGTTGATCCCTTCCTCAACGGGAGCGCGGTCCTTATTGGGTTTAAACCTGCGGTCGGTTTTCCATATTTTTTCAATCTCTTCCGGCGAATCCCAGTAACCTACTGCAAGACCGGCAAGAAAAGCTGCCCCCATAACCGTGGTTTCCACGTTCATGGGACGTACTGTTTCCGTATTCAAGACATCAGCCTGGAACTGCATAAGGGTATTGTTTACGGAGGCACCTCCATCGACCCGCAATTCCTTTATGGCGAGGCCCGAATCGGCTTCCATGGCCTTAAGGACATCCATAGTCTGGTAGGCTATCGATTCAAGCGCCGCCCTGGCGATATGTGCATCGGTACTCCCCCGGGTAAGCCCGAATATTGTCCCCCGGGCATGTTGGTTCCAGTGAGGTGCGCCCAGTCCTGCAAATGCGGGGATAAAGCAAACGCCTTCCGCACTTTCAACAGAAGCGGCCAGTTTTTCAACATCCCCGGAATTTTTTATAATCTTCAGGCTGTCTCTGAGCCATTGTACCACGGCACCGGCTATAAAGATACTGCCTTCAAGGACGTACTGTGTTTTTCCATTAAGTTGCCATGCTACCGAAGTTAAAAGGTTATTGCGGGAAACTATGGGTTTATCGCCGATATTCATCAACATAAAACATCCTGTACCATAGGTATTTTTTACCATTCCCGGCCGTGTACACATCTGTCCGAAAAGTGCGGCCTGCTGGTCACCTGCGATTCCGGCAATTGGAATTTTTTCTGCAAAGAAATTCGGGCTGGTATGGCCGTAAACTTCACTGGATGATTTTACCTGGGGCAACATACTCCCGGGAATGTTAAGAAGCGCCAGCAATTCATCATCCCAGGCCATGGTATTTATGTTAAATAAAAGGGTACGGCAAGCATTGGTAACATCGGTAATATGCAGGTTTCCCCTGGTCATTTTCCATATCAGCCAGCAGTCTATGGTTCCCATAAGTAAATCCCCTGCAGCTCCCTTTTCACGGGCCCCTTCTACATGGTCTAAAATCCACTTTACTTTCGTGCCGGAAAAATAGGAATCAATTACCAGCCCGGTTTTTTCCCTGATCAGCTGTTCCCGGCCTTGCTTTTTAAGGGCATCGCAATAGGCAGCCGTTCTCTTATCCTGCCAGACGATGGCATTGTAAATAGGTTTCCCCGTATGCCTGTCCCATACCACCACAGTTTCACGCTGATTGGTAATCCCTATTCCCGCGATATCGCCACCACTTAGCCCCGACTTGGTTACCGCCTCTGCCGCCATCCCCGCCTGTGTAGACCATATTTCATTGGCATCATGCTCTACCCATCCCGGTTTTGGAAAGTGCTGTTGAAATTCCTTTTGTGCGGAGGATACAATTTCTCCCTTTCTGTTAAAAATTATTGCTCGGCAGCTGGTTGTGCCTTGATCCAGGGCAAGAATGAATTTTTCCATGAATGGGGTATTGGTTGGGAATTAACTAAGTCTGCCACTAAATGTATAAGATTTATTTCAGACATCATAATCAAGCGCGCCGGGCCGTTATAACCAATGTGGGTAGCGCTGCAAAACTGAAATAAAGTATTGGGAAGCGGTCTTAATATTAAAAACGGGAAGGCCCTTGTTCAGGGAAAGCGAACCATTTCAATTCAAAGCCCAAATCCTGTAGTTGAGGTACGTAGCGTAACAAACCCATAATAAATAGGGCACCATTAAATATGCGGCGGTAGTACTTACCACTTTGAACCATTTAATGGTGAGCACAATCATAATAAGCAGCGCCAGGATTAATAAAAGAGCTGCAAACGGAGACCGGAGACCGAAGAAAACAATGCTCCACAGGGCGTTGAGCAATAACTGGAAACCAAAGTGATATAAGGCAGTTTTTACCCAGATATGATAAAACCCCCTGGCCCATACCATACCTGCAGCTATCCCCATCATCAAATACAAAACAGTCCATACAGGGGCAAATATCCAGTTGGGAGGCGTAAAGGAGGGTTTTTGGAGGGTGGCATACCAACTGTCGATCGAAGCCTGAGTGGCAAAGCCCGAAAGGAATCCGATAAGCAGGCATATGCCTGCCGCAATGGCCATATAGTAGATCTTTTTCTTCAAAACAAACTGCTGATCAGATCGAAAGTAGTAAATAAATTTAATTGTGAGCCCGCAAAATAGGTTGAAGGTATATCTTTGTTAAAACCAACCGCAGCGATGACGGAAAATGATTTTATTCCCCGCCCGTATAGGGTGCAGCAGCAGGAAGGTAGTGTTACATGGCAGGCACCAAGCAATATTGCGCTGGTGAAATATTGGGGGAAGAAGGAAGGACAGCTGCCTGCAAATCCATCACTGAGTTTCACCTTAAACGCGGCTGCCACCACCACCCGCCTTACTTACCATCGAAAAGATTCGACAAAGGATGATTTTTCGTTTGAAATCCTGCTCGAAACTGTACCGGAGCCGGGATTCCGGCCAAAAATCCAAATATTCCTCGGCCGTGTGGCACCTTATCTCCCCTTTGTAAAGGACTTCCATTTTGTTATTGAAACAAGCAATTCCTTCCCCCACAGCAGTGGGATTGCGAGTTCGGCAAGTGGAATGGCCGCCTTGGCACTTTGCCTGGCAGATATGGAAAGGCAGTGCCTTTCCAATATGGATGAGGCATTTTTTAATTTGAAGGCATCCTTTCTCGCACGGTTGGGGTCGGGCAGTGCGGCGCGAAGCATTAAGGGGCCCATTATGCAATGGGGCAGCCATTCCGGTACCGAGGGGAGTTCGGATTTGTATGCTATCGAATACCCCTATGAGTTGCACCCTGTTTTTAATGGATTCAGGGATACCATTCTTCTGGTCGACAAGGGAAAAAAACAGCTGAGCAGTTCCCTGGGGCATGGTCTTATGAAGGGGCATCCCTATGCCGATGCCCGGTACAACCAGGCATTGGCCAGCCTCAAATCATTGAAAGACATCCTGGAATCCGGAGATCTGGAAGGTTTTATCGCCATAGTGGAACAGGAAGCCCTTAGCCTGCATGCGATGATGATGACAAGCCATCCCTATTTTATTTTGATGAAGCCAAATACCCTCGAAATAATAAACCATATATGGGCTTTTCGGGAGACCAGTGGCCTTCCGGTATGTTTTACCCTCGATGCCGGCGCCAATGTACACCTCCTTTATCCTGATAAGATCAGCGGGCGAATCGATTCATTTATTAAGGAAACTTTGGTATCATTTTGCGAAAACGGACAGTATATTTGCGATCAAATAGGTTTTGGCGCTAAAAAAATGTAAATTCACTTATGCAATTATGCCCCAAAGAGTACGTTCTCAGAAAGGCCCAACTTCCATTTTGGCGAATATGAAAGGACCCTTATTTTATTCGAAGATCCTGCTCTTTGGTGAATATGGCATCATCAAGGACTCCAAAGGTCTGTCTATCCCTTATAATTTTTTTAAAGGTGCCCTGAAGAAAGAAGAGCCGCTGAGCGAAGCGGCAAGGAAATCTAATAAGGGGCTTAAGGACTTTGCAGTCTACCTTGAAACCATGCAGGAGGAAAATCCGGAACTGGTGAATTTTAATTTGCAGTTACTTAAGGATGATATTGAGGCGGGGATGTATTTTGACAGTTCAATTCCCCAGGGTTACGGTATTGGCAGCAGCGGGGCACTGGTGGCTGCCATTTACGATAAATATGCCTATGAAAAAGTCACCGTCCTTGAAAACCTCACCCGGGAGAAACTATTAAAGCTTAAGGCCATATTCGGAAAAATGGAATCCTTTTTCCATGGGAAATCCTCCGGCCTCGATCCTTTGAACAGTTATTTAAGCCTCCCTATCCTGATTAATTCCCAGGATAACATAGAATCTACAAGTATCCCTTCCCAGAATCCGGAAGGCAAGGGGGCTGTTTTCCTTTTAGACAGCGGTATGAGCGGGGAGACCGCACCTATGGTCCACATTTTTATGGAAAAAATGAAGCAAGAGGGTTTCAGGAAAATACTAAAAGACCAGTTTATAAAGCATACCGACGCCTGTGTGGAAGATTTTATCAGCGGCAATGTGAAGTCACTTTTCGGGAACCTCAAACAACTTTCTCATGTGGTTCTCAATCATTTTAAACCAATGATTCCCGTAGAATTCCATAAACTCTGGAAAGAAGGAATCGAATCCAATGCCTATTATTTGAAACTTTGTGGTTCCGGAGGAGGAGGGTATATCCTTGGTTTCACAGAGGATATCGAAAAAGCCAAAAAAGCCCTGGAGGGATACCGATTGGAAGTGGTCTACAACTTCTAATACGGGTTCCATGCTCAGCAGAAAGAAGAAACTCCTGCTTTTAAAATCGCTGAGCCTTTTCTCTATTGTACGCGGGTACAACATCCTGATGATCGTCCTGGCGCAGTACCTGGCTTCTGTTTATATCCTTGCGTACGACCTTCCCCTCAGACGAGTGATCTTTGATCTGCAGTTATTTGTCCTGGTGGCGGCTTCGGCACTTGTAATTGCCGGTGGCTATATCATCAATAGTTTCTATGACTCCGAAAAGGACCTGATCAACAAGCCTCGTAAAACCATGCTCGACAGGTTAGTGAGTCAACGCACCAAATTGAGTTCTTATTTCGCACTTAACTTCCTGGCGGTCATCCTGGCAAGCTATGTATCCTTCCGTGCAGTGATCTTTTTTTCGGCATACATCTTTGGTATATGGCTTTATTCCCATAAACTCAAACGCATTGCCTTTATTGGGAATTTCATCTCGGCAACACTGGCTATAACGCCGTTTTTTGTGGTCTTTGTTTACTACAGGAATTTCGAAACTGTTATTTTTGTGCACGCCCTTTTCCTATTCCTGCTGATCCTCGCCAGGGAGATGATAAAAGATATGGAAAGTATTGCAGGGGATATTGCCCAGGGTTACAAGACAGTGCCTATACTTTACGGCACCCGCTTTTCTAAAAGTTGCATCACGGTTCTGGTATTGCTAACCCTGATTCCGGCCTGTTTGCTGATTTATTTCTTTAAAGTAGGCTATATGTATCTCTATTTTATGGCGAGTATCGGGTTCCTGGTACTTTTTACCATCCTTTTATGGAAGTCGCAAACCAAGAAGCATTACGTATGGTTGCACAACATCCTGAAGTTCATTATAATTATCGGGGTGTTTAGTATTTTGCTGATAGATGTGGACCTTGTTTTAAAGAGAATCATCTGAGGTACCGTAAGTTAATAGGTGCCTGCATCAATTGGCACGTATTGCCGAAGAACCCGTTTCGTTATTCGAGCAGGAATGTTACACGGCTGAAGCTAAGTCCATGGCAAGTCTTCTGTATGATCTGCTTACCCGGGTTCATGTGGTAAAAGCACTTAAAATAATAAGTTTCCGGTCTTGGTAAGATACAGAATGCCAAACCCTTTATTTTGAATTCCCTTTCCTACCTTTGTCTGAAATTCAACGGGCATGAGCAGAGATGATTATCAAAACGATAAGCGGGCTTCCGGCAGGCAGGG
>CAYSVQ010000142.1:0-8257 GCA_964434565.1 uncultured Flavobacteriaceae bacterium
GGGCGGAAGCCAGCCAGTCACTGCCTGAACCTACATTGCTCCATGTACATGATGCCGTTTTGTTAGCGCAGTCTTCTCCGGAATCAGCACAACTTGCCTCATCCAGTTGTTCCCATTGTATACTGGTGGCATCCGGGATATTTATCTGGATGAGTTCGGTATCGTTTATCCCGCAAAGGAAGATTTTTGGCAACAGGTCCCCGTCATCGGCGCAGGTAACAACCTCCCCTTCCACTGTATTGGTAGGGTCGTTGATCAGGTCGATAATTGGGTTTGTCTGCGTGGTCCCGAAAAATTCCACGGTAATGATTTCCTGGAATCCCTTACAGGGATCGGCAACGATTTTATCTACAATATAGTTTCCCACTTCGTTGACCATAAGGGTACTGGGGTCATTATCCGGATTCCCGTCGTTCAACACGGTGTCTCCGGGATCTATCTGATTGTTGCCGTTTTCATCCCGGTACCAGATATACTGATCAAAACCCTGTCCGGCTTCCAGGAGAACGTTCGAACCACATAATTGGACTGTCCTGGTGAAGTCACAGTCTTCAAGGTCATCCAGCAGGAAGTTGGTTGCCCCCGGGGTGGTAAATCCGCAGGCATCAAAATCCGATACACTGGGGTCGTCGCTGATCTGGTTGTTGTTAATCACGCCCTGATATGTGGAGTAGGCAAGGTTCTGGATCAGATCGGTACAGGCATCTACGAAATCAAAGCAGTTTTCCGCTACCCGGACCCGCATTCTGATGGAATAGGCAGGATCCCCTTCTTCTACCAGGTTATCCGGAATAGTAAAGGTAACGGAATGAGCCAGGGCGTCATACACATAGGTAACCCCGGGAGGGAGGACCATATTGGCGGGAATAAGGGTAACATTTGTAGGCAATATATCCCTGATTGTGTAGTTGGTAGCATCATCGTTCCCCAAGTTTTCAAAGGTCAGCACATAATCCAATAACTGGCCAAGGTTCACCCCCGCACCTGTTATGTCGTTGCCCGCGATATCTTCCACACGTTTTTCAACCACGATATTGGGTTCAATGATCTCAACGTTGAAGGAGTTGAAAAAGGGATAGTACTGATCCCCGTTTGATGTAAACCGGAAGGTGGCATCGGTTTCACTGTTCGGGATTACACTGTTTAAGGGGTTGCTAAGTAAAAAGATGTCTGTGTCGTACCCGAGGGTATTTATACTATTGGGAGTTCGGTTCGTAGTTATGACTCCATCCAGGGTAATGTTGCTGTTAAAGAAGTTGTTGGAAGGGTTTACCGCATTGCTGATGGTTGTAAAGGAAGGGTTGCTGGCAGCACGGATCCGAAGCTGATCGCCGGTGATCCGGTTATCGCCTTCAAGGGCCGCAACACCGATATTGGCCCTTACAGGCCCTGCGGGAATGGTGTTAAACCCGCTATAATCTATATCCACAAGAGGGTTCTCGGTACGTACCCTGGCAAAACCATCAAAGGTTGTAATTAGTTTGCCGGTAAGGGTAGGGTTTTCATATACTATCACAAGGGTCCACCCTGCTGATGCCCCGCCACCTGGTGAAAGAGAGCCTGTTACCGAACGAATGTTTGCTGTTGCGTATGTACCCGTTGGATCCGGTAAGGCCGTAAGCAAGGACGTTACATCGGCATAACAGGCGTAAGGACTATTTTGCCTTACGGAATTGTCTGTACTCGTAAAGCCGTCGTAAATAACCTCATCCGCTGTAATATCTACATAGGTGCCACCGGGAACCATGAACTTAACCTGGTTAAAATCGTTCTGCCGGTTGGTCCCCACCGCCTGCCCGGCCTGTTCACTTGGGTAAGTGGCAGACCAGTATAAGCCAGCATACCGGATCAGGTTACAGCTTGCATCCGGGAAACTGAAGCTTGCGGTACTTGAACTGAAGGTGGATGGATCATTATCCACGTCGATGTACTGCATGTTCAAATAATCGTTATAATTAGATGAACTTCCGGTTACATTGTACGGGTCTTCCGGCTCCGTGGAACTGCTGCCACCGTCGCGGTTAACTATACTGTTGGCAATAAAGGTTAAGTCTCCCTTTATATTGTCCTGGTACCTTATATCAAAGGAGTTAAATTCCTGCGAGAAGCCTATATACGAGAAAAGCAGGCCAAGGGCCAGTAGTGTTTTTCGGGTAAAGTTTGGTTTCATTAGGTTAGTAGGTTAGGTGTAACGCGCATGATCCACATTTTGTCGTCATATGCGCTATTAAGTTTGGAGTAGTAAGATATTAGGGCGTTGTTCCAGGAATCATATCGCTTCAGATAAACATACCGATAGTTATTTTCCGGATTTATAAAATAGCCGGCACTAAGGCCGCGCGAGTTGAGCAGTTTCACAAAACGGTTGGCATTGTTTGGATTTGAAAAAACATTGGCTATTATATAATAACTGGTGCCAGCACCCGAAAAATCGAGATCCTGAGGCCGGGCTTCGCTACCGGCCACCTTATCGCGGACCACTACATTCTTCTGCAGCACATCATTTTCATATTGACCGGATTTTTCACTGATCTTTTCCGCGTTGGCCGCATAGGCCTCATTGGTATAGCGGTTATCAACATTCATTATCCAGAGGTTCCCGTCATAACGGCCATTCATGCCCGAATTGTAAGCCTCCAGCGCCTGCTCCCAGCTGTCGTAACGCTGCAGGTATACATATTTCAGGCCATTGTTGGGATTGTGTATGTAGGCGGCGTCAAGTCCTTTTCGCTTCAGATCCTCCAGGAATAGGTTGAGGTACTGATCGCCTTTGTAGACATTGGCAACTACATAATAACCATCCTGTACTCCCTGCAGCTCACTGAATTTCCTGCTTTTTACAGCCTGCCCGCTTTCTGTAACTGCAATTTCCGTAATCGCCGTTTGATCCCTTTTCGCAGGCGGTACCGTTGGAAGTGCCTTGCTTTTCTCTTTTGACAATTCCTTAACCAGGTCTTGCAAAGCAACTGCACTGGTGTCCCTGAAATAAAGTTCCCAGGCCTTTTTTTCCAGGTCGGGTCGATTCCCGCCGGTTTCACTTCGGATCATTCGCATTACTGCTTCAAATCGCTTTTCAATGTCCTTTTGCCGGTGGGCTTCCAGGGAATCCTTTCGAAGCAATATTGTTGCAAGGGTTGAATCATTTTCAGCAAGCCGACGCTTTAATTCTGCAATGTCCTCGTCCTGTTTTACCGCAGCTAGCTCTTCAGGGGTTGGTGTTTCCGCTTCCGCCAGGGTTTCATTACCCTCTTCAAGCATCACCCGGTCTTCAGTAAGGGTTGGTGTGAAGGAATAGGCAAATGATATTTCATGGGTTAGACCAAAATTGTCGAAGTTGTTAGATAAACCCTTTTCCATGGTATAACCTATTGAGAGCCTTTGGTTGAGGTTAAATCCGATCCCTGCGGAAGCCCCGTAAAAATCGTCATATCCTCCCTGTATCCACCCAAGTTTAGGCAGGTCAAGGATAAGGCTTCCGCCCAGAACTATATCGTCCTCGCCAGACTTACGAACCCTTGCCAGAGGCATGAGCCTGCCAGCTTCTAAAATCCCGGAAGCATTATTAAACTGATGAGTATATTGAAAGTGGCCTGAAAATGTTTTATCCTGGAAATCCGTTACCGATTCGTTGGATTTCAGATTATAATCAAAGAGGTTCTCGGCAAAAAGACCAAAATCGAACTGTCCGTAAGACAGGTTAAACCCGGGCTGAAATGAAAGCAGTGAACTATCTACAAAGCTGTTAAGGATAGGATCCGGTTCCAAAGGATTTGCCCTGCTATCGTCAAAGCCGCTATTATAGTACGAAAGGTTCGCCCCGAAAGTAAAATTGCTTTTGTCTGAGAGCTTGATCCCGTAAGCATAATTTGCTAGGATGCCATAGTTACTTACCAGGCCTTCACGCTGCGAATACAGGCTTAATCCAAGACCAGTGCGGTCACTGATCCGGCCGCTGTAACTAAGAAAGAAGGTTTGATTGTTATCATCAAATTGTACCGACTGGTTTCTATGTAATAAATTTATATAAGATTTATCCTCCCGTACCGTAGAGAAGGTCGGATTTATCAGGAAACGGTTATACTTCAGAAGGTTCTGCGCCGGAACATCATAAGTAATGAAGGGGCTTTCTTCCTGAGCCCCTACCCTTCCTGCCATCGCAAAGGATATTATCAACATCAATATTATTCTGTGTTTCATTGCCCCTAATCTTAGCGGATCACGGTAATGGTCCCTTGTTTTAATACCGAATCTGCATTTCTTATTTTATAGAAAAAGACCATGTTCTGCCTGGGAAATGCCCGGCTGGATTCAGGCCAGTTGTTTTGATAGTTAGTCTGGTTAAAAATTTCTTCACCATTTTCGTTATAAATAGTCACCCGAACCTCGGATTTGTTGGAATAGGTGTTTGGCAATACCCATTGGTCATTTATGCCATCGCCATTTACTGATATCACGTTCGGAACCTTAAAGGTCTCGAGGTATTCTACATTCACGGTACGTGTTACTTCGCAATTACCTACCGTAGCCACCAGCGCGTACGAGCCGGGGAGCGTAAAGGTTATGGATGCTGTGTTACCTACCTCCGAGTTATTGGTGTCATACCATCTGTAGGTTTCTGCCCCGCTGGCACTAACTGTCCTGGATCCACCTTCAGGAAAGACTACTGTCCCGTTGACATCCAGAGTTATCAGGGATGCATCCAGGGGCGCAATGTTAATTTCGTTGGAACCAAGCGGGCACCCATTGCGTTGGAGTACCAATTGGTATGTTCCTTCCTGGGTAACATCTATCGAACCGCCCTGGAGCCCCAGGTTTACCCCGTTCCGCAACCACTGATATGTTTCACTGCTGAGGTCTGTAGCGGTGCTTATGGTAATGTCCTCTGAAGCACCACAGCTTATCAGGCTTGTACTGGTGATATTAAGCGATTCGTTGGTCTTAAGTGTTAAAGGAAGAGCGCCTGATGTGGCGCTGTAGCTGTCGAGCTGTGCCACTATACGATAGTTCCCGTTCTCACTTACATCAGTAAGACTGATGACTGATGCCGTTTCTCCGCCAACCGGGGCTCCGTCCTTCTCCCATTGATAGGCAAAGGCCCCAAGGAGGTCTGCGGATACATCCGTTTTAGCTCCTCCTGAATCTACAGCGTTAATCTGGCTGACTTCCAATACCATACTGCTATTCTCACAAGCTTCATAGGCAGTGGTATAACCTATAAGGATTTCAAAGGAAGCGGGAGCAACAACACTTGTTGATGTAGAGCTTATTGTCGCAGGACAATCTCCACCGTCGGCACTGACATCGGCATGATAAACACCTGCCAGAGACACATCGTTTATAACCAAAGAACTGGCTGTTGCTCCTGATACTGCAACCCCATTTCGGTACCATTGATAGGATGGGCTGACAGCAGTGGTGCTGACACTTAAGTTTACTGACTGGCCAGGTAGAATAACCAGGCTGGCCGGATTGGTCCGGGTTACTGTGAAACCGCCCGAACTATTAATGGTTACGGCCGGCGAACGTTCAACACACAAACCGGTTCCGAAGATCTCAAACTGGTAGTCGCCCTCAAAGTCCGTAGCTGAAGCATCCACGGTATACGTATCATCATCTACTGTAGGCAGGGTAATGGCGGCGCCATTCTTATACCATACATATGTTAATCCCGCACCGCTGATATTGGCTTGCAGAACTACGGAATCCCCGCTGCACAGGTCTGTTTTTGACGGTTCTTCTATTTCTATACCAAGACTCGTCCCCGTAGTGATGTCTATAATGTTGCTTAATGTATTTCCGGAACCCGAACAGGCACCGTAATCTATTTCCACATTATACATTCCTGCCTGAGATATGGTTATTTTGCTGCTTTTCTCTGCAAGCAGGGTTCCACTCCTGTACCAATTATACTGATAGGTATTGGCGTTTGGCAGGTTGTAGACTTCAAGGGTAACGGTGCTACCGTCGCATACTTGTACAGTTCCGTCCCCGAAATCTGCCTGTCCCTGTTGGCGAACAGTTAATCCGGAGTTAACGCTGATATAGTACATGGCGTAGGCGTCCGAAGCAGGACTCGTTTGTGCAGGGCTGGTGCTCCGCACTCTGAATCTGTATCCCTCCCCCCGGATATTGGTTGGAATGGTAAATTGAAAGTAAAAGTCGAATACTGTGTTCTTTGAATCTTCACGGGCAAGTTCAACGGGGGCGGAAAAATTTCCGCTGGCATCGGAAAGTTCAAGTATGAATTCGTTATCTGCGCTCACCAAAGGCGGCCCCCAGGTGAAATTTACCCAATAGTCATTAAACGCTGATGAAGCGCATGCTTTGTTCCAGGCGGTGGATCCCGCCGGAGGCGTCTGGTTAGGAGCAGGGATGGGCTTGTTAAGTACCTGTGCGACAAGTTCTGTACTTCCCAGCAGAAGAGCAGTCCAAAGAATGAATCGGAAACGTAAAAGTAGATTTCGGCTCATAGTTTGTTTGTTTGGGGGATCAATAGGTTTAACCTGTTCCTGGATCATTTTCGGTAAAACGCCTGGCTCTTGGTTATGGGCTTGGTTTAATGCCGGGTTTGGCTGTTTGTTCTGAAAACCCCGGTATCCTTAAACAAATATGACATTTAATTGCAGCTCAGGGAATTTAATGTTGTAGGCCCGAATATTTCTGTTGTGAAATACCGTAATTGCAGAGTGAGTCTGATTTCACGGCCTTTATAGTGCCATTTTTGCTACCTTTGCGGCTTCAATGCAAATTCTATGAAAGAAGCGACCAAACCCCTGAACTTCATCGAGCACATAATCGAAGATGATTTGGCCGATGGGTTCCAAAGGACAGGGTTACGGTTCCGTTTCCCCCCGGAGCCAAACGGTTATCTCCATATAGGCCATGCCAGTTCCATTTGTTTGAATTTCGGCCTTGGAGAACGGTATAATGCCCCGGTAAACCTGCGCTTTGACGATACCAATCCTGCTAAGGAGGAGAAGGAATATGTGGATGCTATCAAAGAGGATGTAGCCTGGCTGGGTTATACCTGGGACAGGGAGTGTTATGCCTCGGACTATTTCCAGCAACTTTATGACTGGGCATTGAAGCTGGTGAAGCAGGGCAAGGCCTATGTAGACAGCCAGTCCTCTGAAGATATGGCCAGGCAAAAGGGAACTCCAACGGAACCTGGCACCAATTCGCCATTCAGGAACCGATCTGTTGATGAGAACCTGCGGCTGTTTGCAGGGATGAAGAACGGGGAATATCCCGAGGGCTCTCATGTCCTGCGAGCCAAAATAGATATGAGTGCTACCAATATGCTTATGCGCGACCCTATTATGTACCGGGTACTCCACAGGCCGCACCATCGCACAAATACCGAATGGTGTATTTATCCTATGTATGATTGGACACACGGTGAAAGCGATTATATAGAACAGGTTAGTCATTCGCTTTGTACGCTGGAGTTCGCCCCTCACCGCGAGTTATACGACTGGTTTCTGGACCAGGTGGTGGATCCGGAAAGAATCCGGCCCAAGCAAAGGGAGTTTGCCCGCCGGAACCTTAGCCATACCGTTGTAAGCAAAAGGAAGCTCCTTTCTTTGGTGGAGCAAGGGGTTGTAAATGGCTGGGATGACCCGCGGATGCCTACCTTGTCTGGTTTAAGAAGGAGGGGTTTTACTCCGGAATCTATCCGGACCTTCGCAGATACCATCGGTATTGCAAAACGGGATAATGTAGTTGATGTTTCCTTGCTTGAGTTTCATATCAGGGAACATTTAAATAAGATTGCGCCCAGGGTTATGGCGGTTCTGGATCCCGTGAAACTGGTAATTACTAATTACCCTGAAGAAGGTGAGGAATGGCTGGAAGCCGAGAATAATCAGGAAGATCCCGAAGCGGGTTTTAGAAAACTGCCTTTTACCGGGACATTATACATTGAAAAGGAGGATTTTCGGGAAGATGCCAACCGTAAATTTTTCCGGCTGAAACCAGGGGGCGAAGTTCGCCTTAAGAATGCTTATATTATTAAAGCTGAAAGCATTACAAAGGATACCAATGGGAATATTATTGAAATTCAATGTTCCTATGACCCCGATAGCCGCAGCGGCAGTGGCACGGAAGCCAGTTTGAGAAAAGTTAAGGGGACCCTTCACTGGGTGTCTGTTAAACACGCAATCCAGGCGGAGGTAAGGCTTTACGATCGTTTATTTAATGATGAGACCCCGGATGCTCATAAGGACAGAAATTTTATGGAGTTCATCAACCCTGAGTC
>CAYSVQ010000143.1:0-12881 GCA_964434565.1 uncultured Flavobacteriaceae bacterium
CTACTACAAGGTCCAGGTCTTTCGCGTAATCTTCCGGGATATACTTTGATTTTTTCCAGAACCTGCCAAGGCGCTTTTCCTTGGTCTTTTTCATAGCCTTCCTCAGCTTCCTGTCTGAAAGTTGTTCATTTCCCTCGAAAACGATATCCCGTATTTTGACCTTCTCGCCTTTATTGACATTAATGACCATTTTCTCTGCATTGGTCTGGCTGGTATCTGCAGCAGTTGCTATTTGGACCTTAGTATTGAGATAGCCCTGTTTTTTGTATTTATCTTGCAGATAATTTTTTGTATTGGCGATCAGGCTCTGGGTAAGCTTCTTTCCTTTCTTGAGGTCGGTATCCTTAAGGATTTCATCCAGTTTCCTCTTTTTGATTCCATAAACCGTAACATCCGAGAGGGTAGGCCTTTCCTGGATATTAAGCTCAAGGAAGATACTGTCTCCCTCCACCCTGGTAATATAGAATGCGATATCACTGAACAACTCCAGGCCCCAGAGCTTTTTGATCACTTCGCTTATCTTGTCTCCGGGAACCGTAATAGGCTCTCCTTCGCGCAGGCCTGTATAGGTTTTTACGGTCTGTTCGTTATAACTTTTCAGGCCTGTAACTTCAAGCCCGCCGAGAATATAGGTCTTCCCGTCTTCATAGGAAGATTCCTGAGCTGTGGTAAGGGTTATAAAAAAAAGGAGCAGAAGTGTAATGAAGTGTTCAAGTGATATGAACTTTTTCATACCGCTAGATAAGTTGTTCGCTAGTTTTTCCAAATCTTCGTTCTCTGTTCTGGTAGTTGATGATGGCCTCCACCAAATGGTGCTCATTAAAATCGGGCCAAAATACATCAATAAAATATAATTCGGCATACGCTATCTGCCAAAGTAAAAAATTGCTGATCCGGTGCTCACCACTGGTGCGGATTAGCAAGTCTACATCTGGTAAATTATGCGTGTAAAGATGGCTATTAATAACGGCTTCATCAATTTTTTCAGGAGAAATTATATTATTTTTAACTTTGGAACTTATCTGCTGGACAGCAGTTTTTATTTCTTCCCGGGCCCCGTAACTAAGGGCGAGTGTAAGTGTCATGGCAGTGTTGCCCGAAGTCCTTTCCATAACCTCATTCAGCTCTCTGGCCGCACGCCTGGGAAGGGCATCTATTTTACCAATGGCGTTTAATTTGATGTTATTCTTATTAAGGGTTTTAAGCTCCCTTTTTAGCGAGGCCACCAACAGCTTCATCAGGGTTTCTACCTCCAGTTTCGGACGATTCCAGTTTTCGGTGGAGAAGGCATAGAGGGTAAGGAATTTAATTCCGATCTTGGCACAATTCTCAACTGCCTGCCTTACAGCGTTCACCCCGTTCTCATGGCCATAAATCCTTAATTTGCCCTGCTGTTTTGCCCATCGGCCATTCCCGTCCATGATAATGGCAAGGTGGCCGGGCAGGTTACCGTCCGTCAAATCTTCAATAGTGTTCATCTTACTCAAAACAATCGGTACAGGGTTTTCGGCCGAAGGTATAAGTTACTGTAATTCCGGTAAATACATACCAATCATGACTTAAAATATTTCCGAACCGGAATTGTTCAAAATTGGAACCCTCCGGGTTGCTGGCATCCAGGTTGTCTGTAAAAGTATAACGGGCGCCCACTTCGGCACCCACTATAATTACATCATACAGCCTGGCTTTCACCCCCACGGTCATCGGGATGGCAAAAGCCCCGTCTTTCTGGTTAATGTCCTGCAATTGCCCGGCATCAAAATAATAATATTTGTAGCGGAAATAAGTAATCCCGGTATACAGATAGGGTGTAAAGGCAGGACCCAGTTTATGCAGGTTGTATTCCACAAAATTAAATTCAAGGCCTGCCGATGCCTCCAGTACATTATTGTCCATTACCAGGTTCCGCTGCTGCCTGGATGATTGATCGGATTTGCTGTCATCCGCTTCGAATTTACCATAAAGCAAACTCCCCCTCCAGGCATAGCGCTTACTTTTGTTCCATTTAAAAATCCCCCCGAAAGCTAGCCCGGAAGGGGATATATAGTTCATCCTCCCTACATCGCCAATATTATTGAGTCCCCCGGCAAGCAAACCAACTTCATAGGTCTGGGCGCCAAGATTACCGCATACAAGGGCAAATAATCCAACAATAATGGTCTTCATTGAATTCAAAAAGTTTGCAAATATAATAATTTAGGCTTTCCGGCAGCGGTAGTCATATAACTCCGCATGCTGCATTGATAAACAGGATTTAGGTGGTTTTATTGCTTTTGTGAAGCTTCAATTCCGGCGGTCTTGCCCCCAAAGCAATTTATTGCGGATGGTCTTCAGAAAACTTTCCGAGGCATACTCTATCATCTTTACCGTAAAGGGCGCCTTTCTGATAGTTATCTCACGTCCGTTTTCTATGGAAGCAATCCTGCTGTCGAGGGAAACCAGATGGTGGTCTTCACGCCCGGAAACTTTCAGCCTGATGGAAGTATCATCGGAAATCACAAGGGGGCGGGCATTCAGGTTATGCGGCGCTATGGGAGTAATTACCAGAGACCTGGCAGAAGGGGTGATCACTGGGCCGCCACAGCTTAGGGAATAACCCGTAGAACCTGTTGGGGTAGCCACTATAAGGCCATCTGCCCAGTAGGAAGTGAGATATTCGTCGTTCAGGTAGGTCTCTACCGTGATCATGGAAGTGGTATCCTTCCGGCTAACCGTTATTTCATTCAGGGCAAAGCTAAGGTCGCCAAACTCGGCAATCACGAAATCCGAACAAAGTTCCACAAGGCTGCGTTCCACCAAAACATATTCCCCTGATATAAACTCCTGTACCACCTTACGCACATCTTCTTTCCTGAAGGTCGACAAAAACCCCAGCCTGCCGGTATTAACTCCTACCACAGGGATACCTAGATCCTTAACAAAGGTAATGGCCTTCAGAATAGTGCCGTCGCCTCCAAAACTCACAAACATGTCGAAGCTGGGATCGAGGCCTTCATGTGCGGTGAAAGTTTGAAGCCGTCCAAGGTTTCCAATCCCTGAGAGGAAGTTGTAAAATTCCTTTTCTATGCTTATCGCGGTATTTGCCTTGTGGAGTTCATCAAGGAGTTGAAGTACGTAGTCCAGAACGTGCTCCTGGTAGGGTTGTCCGAATACAGCAACTTTCATTGGCTCTCAGACATTAAGGTATTTGTCGAGGTAATCTGAACGTTGTTTAAGGTCCTCTAAAAACTGGTCGTGGATGGTACCAAAAAGGATGCTGTAGTTATAACGCCTGAATGTCTGCAGCACTTCATTAAAATTCTCCGCACTCAGTTTGATTGTGGTCATAACCACATCATTCTGGATATCGGTGATGAAGGCTCCCAGGATGCGCGTATTATTACTTTCAATTATTTGTGCTATCTCACTAAAGGAATGATCCTTCATACCTTTTGCAACAACCAGGATGCCCCCTGGTTCACGGAAGAATGGAGTTTCTATGAGCACCCCAAGAACATCGAGTAAACGGTAATATCCTATTACCAGGTATTTTTCATCCAGGACGGGCAGCAGGTTGGTTTCGTTCCTGGTAAAAATCTCAAGGACTTCCACCCAGGATGCATCTTTTCCGGCATGAAAGTTTTCCAGGTTGAAGCGGTAATCACTGATTTTCTTGCTACCCTCTATGCCGGTGAGATCCTCCTCGGCCATCACCCCAACAAAGATACCGTTCTCCACAATTGCGACATGGGAATATACCGTATCCCTGAAGAAGCCGATGAGTTGCTCTGCGGAATCACCGATGTCGAGAACTTTGATTGTGCTGATGATGTGGGATTGAATCTCCATAATGAACGTATCTCCTGCAAAATAACAATTTTAAATCTCAAAAGGTGTGCCTAATTTGTATTTTTATGCCCCGAAAAGGAGAATTTCATGGCACGTACCCGATTAAGCGTGAATATTAATAAAATAGCCACTTTGCGCAATGCCCGCGGCGGCAATATGCCCAACCTTCTGCAGGTAGCAAAAGATGTGGAGGCTTTTGGCGCCGATGGGATTACCATCCATCCCAGGCCCGACGAAAGACACATCCGCTACCAGGATGCTCGCGACCTGCGGACTGTGGTGAAAACTGAACTCAATATCGAAGGTAACCCTATTCCTTCCTTTATCGCGCTGGTGCTCGAAGTAAAGCCGGAACAGGTAACCCTCGTGCCTGATGCGGCTGATGCCATTACCTCCAATGCGGGATGGGATACACTCAAGCACAGACAATTCCTGCAGGAGGTCATCGGCCGGTTCAGGGAAAATGGGATCCGCACATCTATTTTCGTAGACCCTGATCCCGAAATGGTTGCGGGGGCAGCTGCCACAGGTACTGACCGGGTGGAACTGTATACCGAAAGTTACGCGAAGGCCTTTGCCGGCGGGGATGAAAATGCCGTGACCGCCTTTGCCATTGCAGCTGAAAAAGCCCATGGCCTTGGCCTTGGACTGAATGCGGGGCACGACCTCAACCTTGATAACATCGCTCATTTTATAAATGGGGTGCCCCACCTTAAAGAAGTTTCCATTGGGCATGCCCTGATATGCGAAGCACTGTACCTGGGCCTGGAAAATGTGGTAAAAATGTACTTACACCGGCTATTATGAACCCTGTACTTCATTCCAGGATTTTGGGCGAGGGTCAACCGTTGTTTATCTTACATGGTTTTCTCGGCATGCTCGATAACTGGAAATCGCTTGGAATGCAATATGAGGCGGCCGGGATGCAGGTGCATCTCATCGACCAGCGCAACCACGGCAGCAGTTTCTGGTCAACGGAATTCCATTACGAAGCAATGGCCGGCGATCTCCGTACCTATGCTGAACACCACGGGATTGAAACAGCTGTTGTACTGGGCCATTCAATGGGTGGGAAAACAGCAATGCAGTTCGCCTGCAGCTACCCCGGTATGGTGGAAAAACTCCTGGTTGCAGACATTGCCCCGAAATTTTATCCGCCGTATCACGACGAGCTGCTTGATGCACTGGATACCCTGCCCCTACACAGGCTAACTTCCCGCTCTGAAGCCGACAACTTACTGAGTCGGCGAATAACAGATATGGGAATCCGGCAGTTCCTGTTAAAAAACCTCTACCGGAAAGAAAAGGGGACACTGGCCTTCCGATGTAATCTGGATGTCCTCCGCGAAAAATCTGCAGAGGTAGGCGAGGCCCTGCCGGCTACCGCCTCCTATCCCGGCCGGGTACTCTTCATTCGTGGAGGGAACTCTGAATATGTAAAGGCTTCAGACCTTGAGGAGATCCTGCACCACTTTCCCGCGGCAAGCATGGAAACCATAGCCGGTACCGGCCACTGGCTACATGCCGAACAACCGGAACGCTTCTTTGATATAAGTCTGGATTTTATCAGATCCTAACATTTGCCGCCTTTTTATTATGCATGCATAATTATTTCCCCTATGTGATTGCGAGTATCATAATTTTGGCTATTTTTAACCAAAACAAACCATTTACCTGAGATTCGTATCCACTTTAACACTCATGCCTGTATGAAGAAGTTTTATGCTTTCTTAATGTTTTCCGGGCTATTACTGACATCCTGCTCCAGCGATGACGATGGCGCGGGACCCATGCCCACCCCCGACCCGGAACCAGTTGAATATACCAGCGGATCTGCCAATTTTTCAAACTATGTCGCTGTAGGAAATACACTCACAGCTGGTTTTTCTGATGCTGCCCTTTTTATCGACGGGCAGGAAGCCTCCTTTCCCAACATGCTGGCAACCAACTTCGCCCTGGCCGGAGGGGGTGAATTTACTATACCATATATGGCAGACAACTTGGGGGGTGCCACCCTGGGCGGGCAACCCATACTGGGTAACCGGCTTATTCTGTCCTTCGCCTCGGGCTCCGCGGTACCAACCCCTGTGAGCGGAACACCCGGCACGGAAATTACAAATACCCTGGCAGGGCCTTTTAACAATATGGGCGTCCCAGGTGCCAAAAGCTATCACCTGGCTGCACCTGGCTATGGCAATGTGGCCGGAGTGGCGGGCGGCCTGGCCAACCCGTATTTTGCACGCTTTGCCTCTTCAGCAAGTGCCACCGTAATAGGTGATGCCGTAGCCCAGTCGCCTACTTTTTTTACGCTTTGGATCGGAAATAACGACATTTTGGGATACGCAATTTCGGGTGGTTCGGGAGTAGATCAGGCCGGAAACCTTGATCCTTCGACCTACGGAGGTAATGATATTACGGACCCCAACGTCTTTGCAAGCGTTTATAACGGCTTATTGCAAACTTTAACTGCCAATGGGGCCGGGGGTGCGGTAGCCAATATCCCCGATGTAACCACATTGCCATATTTCACTACAGTGCCCTATGCCCCGCTGGATCCCACAAATCCTGATTTCGGCCCACAGATCCCTGCACTTAACCAAAATTTCGGGCAACTGAACCAGGTATTTGCTTTTCTGGGTTTTCCGGAGCGTTCAATCGTTTTTTCCACAGACAGTGCCAGTGCCCTGGTGATAAAGGATGAAAGCCTAACCGATATTTCAGCCCAGATAACCGCTGCCCTGATTAACTTCGGCCTCGATGCGGGTACCGCTACAATAACCGGGTTGCTGTACGGGCAGGCCAGACAGGCAACGGCGGATGACCTGATCGTATTTACCAGCCAGACGGTTATAGGGGAGCTCAACCAGGAGGCATTTGCCATGCTGCAGGGATTGGGTGTCCCTGCACAACAGGCCGGATTACTGTCACTCAACGGGATTACCTACCCTCTTGAAGACCAATGGGTGCTTACCCCCTCAGAACAAACTGCGGTGGTGACCGCAACCACAGCCTACAATCAGGTTATCACAAACCTTGCCCAACAATACAATCTGGCATTTGTAGATGCCAATGGCTACCTTAACCTTGTTGCCACCGAAGGCGTTCCCTTAACTGATGGCAGTACGGTAACAGCGGCTTATGCCACCGGGGGCGGATTTTCACTGGATGGCATCCATCCTTCTCCCCGTGGATATGCCCTTATAGCGAACCTGTTTATTGAAGCCATCAACGGAAAATACGGCTCCAACCTGCCGGGAGTAGACCCTCTGGAGTTTACGGGCCTCTATATCAATTAATACTGTAAAATTCCATACTTTTATAAGGTACCAGCCAGCCCTGGTGCCTTTTTTTATTAACCTAAACCAAGATTTTATGAAGCTATTATTACGAATATTGCTCACCGCCATTGCTGTGGTGGTGCTCGCCAATATCCTGCCCGGGGTGGGTGTTGATTCATACTGGACTGCCATCCTTGTGGCTGTGGTACTCTCATTGCTTAATTTTATTGTGAAGCCAATCCTTGTTATTCTTACGTTGCCGGTAACAATTGTAACACTTGGCCTGTTCCTGTTGATCATTAACGCTATCATTATTCTGCTGGCCGAATACCTGATTCCCGGGTTTGGTGTGGAAGGCATCTGGTGGGCTCTACTCTTCAGCCTTCTGTTATCGCTGCTGCAATCTGTGATGTTCTCTTTGCTCGGTGAAGACAATTAGGCGGCCTGGCTATTTAGAACACATGGTCTTAAAACTTGCCATAGACTCCAAAATGTACTATTTTTGCATCCCGTTTTCTTGTAAATCCGATGGGCCAGGCGCCCCTCTCCTACCGAAAACGGCGTCATGGCGTAACCTGAAAGCTATTGCAGGCTGACGGGCATACCCGCGATAAAAAATAAACCGGAAGATTAGATGAATATTACAAAAGAGCAGATTGATGATTTGAACGCCATTGTAAAGGTGGCAATCACCAGGGAGGACTACCACGACAAAGTAGAGCAGATACTTAAAGATTACAGGAAACAGGCCAACATACCAGGTTTCCGCAAAGGGCAGGTACCCATGGGCCTTATTAAGAAACAATACGGCAAGGCCGTGCTGGTGGATGAGGTAAACAAATTATTACAGGACAACCTGAATAGGTACCTTACCGAGGAAAAACTGGATGTGCTGGGCAACCCGCTGCCCCGGCAACAGGACAATTTTAACTGGGATGCCGAAGAACTCGCATTCGAGTTTGAATTAGGGCTGGCCCCGGAGTTTGAGGTTCCCCTGAAAACAAAAAAGAGTATTGCGCATTACAAGATTATTGCAGATAAAAAAATGATAGAGGAACAGGTAGACCGTATCCGCAAACAATACGGGAAACTGGTTTCCAAACCAGAAGTTGGCAAGAAGGACGAAATCCGCGGGACCTTTAAGAATGAGGAGGCCGGGATAGACCATAAAACCACCCTTGAACTGGATAAGATCAAAAGTAAAAAGGCGGTTTCTGCCCTTTTAGGAAAGAAAGTTGGCGATAACTTACCCCTGAATACCAAGGGATTGTTCGAAGAAGATTACCTGCTGGCGGCAGGCCTAGGGATCCCGAATGAGCAGGCAGGGAAACTGGATATTGAAGTAAATTTTGCCATTGAAGAGATCAATGAGCGGCAACCCGCAGAACTCAATCAGGAGTTATTTAATAAGTTGTTCGGAAAAGAGGAAGTAAGTTCGGAAAAGGAACTCCGCGAAAAAATCAAATCAGATTCGGAAAAACAATTCGAACAACAGGCCGACCAGAAATTGCTGAATGATGTTACTGAACGGCTCATAGAAACAACAAATTTTGAACTTCCCGCAGCTTTTCTTAAGAAGTGGATACAAATGACGGGGGAAAAACAACTGAGCCAGGAAGAAGCACAGGACGAATACGAAAAGTCGGAAAAGGGACTGAGGTACCAGCTGATTGAAGGCAAGATCATAAAAGATCACAACATCGAAATCAAGTTCGAGGAGCTAAAGGAGTATACCAGAAATTTTATCCGCTCTCAAATGGCCCAGTACGGGCAATTAAACCCCGGAGAGGAGGAACTGGACAGCATCGCAGCCAGGGTACTTGGTAACCGGGACGAAGTAAAACGGCTTTCGGAGCAGTTGATGAGCCAGAAACTGTTGGCCCTGTATAAGGAAAAAGCTAACCTGAAGACAAGGGAGGTAACCTACGAAGATTTCATAAAGGAAGTTTACGGATAACTTCAGATAAAGCCTGTTTCGGGGCCAGGCAGCAGCAATTTCGCCGCATTCCCATTCCCAGGAGCAATTAAATTAGAGTTAAATTGCCTATCTTTACCGTGCCGAAAGCTTATATTTCGGCACCTTTTTTTTAGATTAAAGTCAGAAACAACATGATGGATTTTGCTCAAGATTTCAAGAATTACGCCATAAAGGACCACGGGATCAACAGCCTTTATTACGAAAAGCTGGTCAGCAGTCTTTCGCCAGTGAACATGACTCCCAATATCATAGAAGAGCGGCAGCTGAACGCCATCGCCATGGACGTTTTCTCAAGGCTTATGATGGACCGCATTATTTTTCTTGGTACGGGAATTAATGACCAGGTGGCCAACATTGTGCAGGCACAATTGTTATTCCTTGCCAGCGCAGATTCCTCTAAAGACATTCAGATATATATCAATTCTCCCGGAGGAAGTGTCTATGCGGGTCTTGGAATATATGATACCATGCAGTTCATAAAACCCGACGTTGCAACCATATGTACAGGCATGGCTGCATCCATGGCTGCCGTATTGCTCTGCGCGGGGGAGAAAGGGAAGCGCAGCGGCCTGAAACACTCCCGGGTAATGATTCACCAGCCAATGTCTGGCACGCAGGGACAGGCCAGCGATATAGAAATTGCGGCGAGGGAGGTCCTGAAAATAAGGGACGAGTTATACAAGGTCATCTCCGAGCATACCGGCCAGTCTTTGGAGCGGATTTCTGAAGACAGCGATAGGGATTATTGGATGAAAGCGAAGGAAGCCCTGAGCTACGGTATGATCGACGAGATCCTTGAAAGGGATAAGGATTAATTTCGTCTAATTATCCTGAAAAGGGGGCCAGAGTGCCCGTTTTTATGAACCAAAAAACGAATTAATTCGTTATAGAGGGTAGAAGAAAACAGAACTTATGCCAAAGGAAAATTTAGAATGTTCGTTCTGTGGGCGTAAAAAACCTGAGACCAACCTCCTGATTGCAGGCCTGGATGCTCATATATGCGACCGGTGTATAGAACAGGCGCACGGGATAGTGGCCGAAGAATCGCGCCAGTCCAAGACAGACGACCTTTCCGCAGAACTGGTACTCAAGAAACCAAGGGATATCAAGGAATTCCTTGAAACATATGTCATCGGGCAGGAGCGTACCAAAAAGGTGCTTTCCGTGGCTGTCTACAATCATTATAAACGCTTGTTGCAACCAAGTTCGAAGGATGACGATGTTGAAATCCAAAAAAGCAACATTGTCATGGTGGGTAATACCGGAACCGGGAAGACCTTAATTGCCAAAACAATAGCCAGAATGCTCAATGTACCCCTGGCCATAGTCGATGCCACCGTGCTTACCGAGGCCGGCTATGTGGGGGAGGATGTTGAAAGCATCCTTACCCGGTTACTCCAGGCCGCAGACTACAATGTGGAAAAGGCTGAGCGTGGTATTGTTTTTATTGATGAGTTGGATAAGATCGCCAGGAAAAGCGACAATCCGTCTATAACCCGCGATGTTTCCGGGGAAGGGGTACAACAGGGCTTGCTGAAACTTCTGGAAGGTACGGTTGTAAACGTACCCCCGAAGGGCGGCAGAAAGCATCCCGATCAGAAATTTATAGAGGTGAATACGGAGAACATCCTTTTTATTGCTGGTGGTGCCTTTGACGGAATTGAACGCATCATTACCAAGCGACTGAATATGCAGGCCATCGGCTATAGTGCCTCAAAAAGGGAAGAACGCCTGGATCAGGACAATGTGTTGCAGTATATCATCCCACGCGACCTCAAGGAATTTGGCCTTATCCCGGAAATAATTGGGCGGCTTCCGGTGCTGACACACATGAACCCCCTTGATAAAAAGTCGCTCCGATTAATTCTTACTGAGCCTAAAAATGCCATCATCAAGCAATATGAAAAATTGTTTGCAATGGATGGGATCAGCTTCACAATTACTGATCAGGCACTGGATTACCTGGTGGAACAGGCAATTGAATATAAATTGGGGGCCAGAGGTCTTCGGTCGTTATGCGAGGCGGTCTTTACAGATGCCATGTTTGAACTACCCAGTTCGGAGGAGAAAGAATTTAAGGTAACAAAGCCTTATGCAGAAGAGAAACTCACCCACGAAACCGTGAAAAAATTAAAGGCGGTTTCCTAAGGGTTCATATTGTTTTTTCAGCATGGTTTCAAGCATACTCAGGCATACCTTCTGAATGATCTTTTCATCCGAATACAAGTCAAAACCAAATTTTGGGATAATTTCCACGGGGACCCCTACCCTGCCTGACCACTCCACGGGAGGAAGCGTCTTCTCATAATCACCGTATTCCCCATACAACAGATGCACCGGACATTCGGGTTTCCAATCGAACCTCTCAATGGTGAGGGGTGAGATAGCATATAGTGATTTCATTGGAAGGCCCATCATTCCAGCATTCCAGGCTATGCTTCCCCCGGCACAGAAAGTAAGGTAGTGACTTTCCAGTTGCTCTTTTTTTAGCAAATGTGCCACTGCAGTATCCATACCTCCCTGAACAAAGGCCCTATGAATATTTTCATCGGAATTTACC
Organism: uncultured Flavobacteriaceae bacterium; assembly: GCA_964434565.1. Lineage (GTDB taxonomy): Bacteria > Bacteroidota > Bacteroidia > Flavobacteriales > Flavobacteriaceae > Zeaxanthinibacter. Next base: position 11,645 of record CAYSVQ010000143.1, read on the forward strand.
ACCAGTTCAATGTTGGCCAATTCCTTGCTATCGTAAAAAACAATGTCGAAGTATTGTTGAAGGTAACCAAGATAAGAGGTGATCCAAAGGCCCCTTTTAGAGCCATACATATCAGATAATACAACCAATCTTTCTGCCATAAGGAATATCTTTTCTGTAACTCAGGTTAAGTTTACGGATCTAAGTTGCGAAATTAGTACTTAAATTCCTTAATTATTGGTTCATTTGAAGCAATTCATCGATGTAGATACGGTCATTAGATAATCTTGGGATCTTATGTTGGCCGCCGAGCTTACCTTTGGATTTCAGCCAGTCGTAGAACAGGTTTGGCCTTGCTATATGGATTTTTGGCATCTTGAGGGTCATGTTATTGTAGCGTTTGGCCTCATAGTCCGAATTAAGTGATTTGAGGGCGTTATCCAGGAATTCGGTAAAATATTCTATCTCTACGGGTGCTTTCCTGAACTCGATTATCCATTCGTGGGCGCCTTTCTCCCTCCCGGACATAAATATAGGGGCGGCCGTATAATCCTTGATCTCCGCCCCTGTCTTGATGCAGATACTTTTCAGTGCTTCCTCCGCATTTTCAATAATGAGCTCTTCCCCGAAAGCATTAATATGGTGTTTTGTGCGGCCGGTAATCCTGATCCGGTAGGGGCTGGTGGAAGTAAAGCGCACGGTATCTCCTATCTTATAGCGCCAGAGGCCGGCATTGGTGGTAATAACAATGGCGTAATTGGTATTAATCTGAACTTCCCACAGCGGGATGGTCCGCTCTTCCTCCGTACCATAGGTATTCATAGGGATAAACTCATAGAAAATTCCATAATCGAGCATCAGCAGCAGGTCGTCTGCATTGTTTCGGTCCTGAATGGCAAAAAAGCCTTCCGATGCGTTGTAAATTTCGTAGTAACGGAAATTCTTCCTGGGCAGGAGCTTGTGGTACTGTTCGGCATAGGGAATAAAACTTACCCCTCCATGAAAATAAACCTCCAGGTTTTCCCAGATCTCAAAAAGATGTGTCTTCCCGGTATCTTCCAGGACCCTGTTAAGAAGCACCAACATCCAGGAGGGCACCCCAGCAAGGCTTGTTACGTTCTCCTGTATGCTTTCTTCTATGATAGCCTGCATTTTTATCTCCCAGTCGCTCATCAGGGAGACCCTGTTACTGGGGGTACTGCTCAGTTCGGCCCAGAATGGCATATTATCAATCAGGATAGCTGACAGGTCGCCGTTG
>CAYSVQ010000144.1:0-33771 GCA_964434565.1 uncultured Flavobacteriaceae bacterium
AGCGTGAGGAGGACGTAGTGCGTTTCCCCTTTTTTGACAGTAACCCCCAACAATGCATTTTGGAGCAATTCGGATTTGAACTTCCTGTTGTCAGTACTGGCTGCCACCACATTACCTACCGTAAGGCCGGGGCCAATAATAACGCCTATCGGAAATGAATTGCGCTGCTTTTCGAAACCCCTCGAATCTGTTTCTGTCGTATATAGGTTAACCGGGCTTAACTACAAATACCACAAGTAAGAGGCAGGATGTTGTTTAAGGAACTGAAAGGCTTTTTTTGCATTGGTATAATTCACAGGGTTTCCATTAGAATAGAAAAGTTTAATATCAAACGACTTGCTCTCCCTGAGAGGAAAATAAATTATCTGAACTATTTCGTGGTAACGGCAGCGTATCGCGGCGATACTTTAAGTAGTGAAGGGAAAAATCAGGACACTTTTTCAGGGATTTGAATCAAAGGTGCGAGGGCATCCAAAGCCCTGTCTACGCTGCTAACTTTTTCAAAAGTAAGTAACAGTCTTAACCCTTTTCTGGTTTGCTTTTCCTTCATCCTGCAATGTCGGGAATGCGCCTGCACAAATTGCAGTACCTGGTTAAAGCGGTTGCTCTGGTAAAAAACTGACTGCTGGTCCGCAATGAAATAACCTATCAGTTTCCCGTGTTTCATAACCACTTTTTCAAGGCCAAGGTGCCGGGCAATCCATTTGATGCGGACGCTATTGAGTAAATCCTCCACCTGTGAGGGCAAATCCCCAAAACGGTCCTGAAGTCTGGTTTCGTAGCGTAGCAATTCTTCTTCTTTTGTGATCGCATTCAGCTCGGTATAGAGGTTAAGCCGTTCTGTGGTACTATTAATAAAGTCGTCCGGAAAAAGGATCTCAAAGTCTGTATCTATCTGCACTTCCTTAACATACTCCCGGTCTTCTTCGGCAGGCTTCTCATACAGGTCCCTGAACTCATTTTCCTTTAGTTCCTCTATGGCTTCGGTAAGGATTTTCTGGTAGGTTTCAAATCCTATGTCGTTGATAAAGCCGCTTTGTTCTCCTCCCAGCAAATCGCCGGCCCCCCTTATTTCCAGGTCTTTCATGGCAATATTGAAGCCGCTGCCCAGTTCTGTGAATTGTTCAAGGGCCTCGATTCGTTTGCGCGCCTCGGGGGTCATCTCATCGTAGGGAGGGGCGATAAAATAACAAAAGGCCTTTTTATTGCCCCTGCCTACCCGGCCCCGCATCTGGTGGAGGTCGCTCAGGCCGAAATTATTGGCATTGTTGATAAAAATTGTATTGGCGTTCGTAACGTCCAGCCCGCTTTCTACTATAGTGGTCGAAACCAGCACGTCAAATTCCCCGTTCATATAAGCCAGCATCAGGGTTTCCAATCGTTTTCCCTCCATCTGCCCGTGGCCAATTCCAACTTTGGCGTCCGGGACAAGCCGCTTTATCATCCCTGCCACTTCCCTGATATTCTCTATCCGGTTATGGATAAAGAAAACCTGTCCGCCCCTCTGAATTTCATAACTGATGGCATCCCTGATGACCTCTTCGTTCATGCGGATAACATGGCTTTCTATGGGGTAGCGGTTAGGCGGAGGGGTATTGATGACAGAGAGGTCTCTGGCTGCCATCAGGCTGAACTGCAGGGTCCTGGGGATAGGGGTTGCCGTTAGGGTCAGCACATCCACATTTTCCGTGATAGCCTTAAGTTTGTCCTTCACAGACACCCCGAATTTTTGTTCTTCATCTACGATCAATAACCCAAGGTCTTTAAATTCCACCTGTTTGTTTACCAGCTGATGGGTGCCGATAAGGATATCTACCTTCCCGTTCTTAAGTTCTTCAAGCGTAAGCCTTTTCTCCGGAGCACTGCGAAAGCGGTTCAGGTAATCAACCTTTACAGGCATGTCCTTCAACCTTTCGGTAAAAGTGCGATGGTGCTGAAAGGCAAGGATGGTAGTGGGCACCAAAACGGCAACCTGCTTGCCATTGTCTACAGCCTTAAAAGCGGCCCGGATAGCTACCTCGGTTTTCCCAAAACCCACATCTCCGCACACCAGCCTCTCCATCGGCCTTTCGCTCTCCATATCTGCCTTGATATCGGCAGTGGCCTTGCTCTGGTCCGGGGTATCCTCGTAGAGAAAGGAAGCCTCCAGTTCGTGTTGCAGATAGCTGTCTGGTTGATACTGAAAACCTTTCTGCAACCTTCTTTTTGCATATACCTGGATAAGGTCGAATGCAATTTTCTTAACCCTGGATTTGGTCTTTTGTTTGAGTTTTTTCCAGGCCGCCGACCCTAGTTTGTAGATTTTTGGAACTGCGCCGTCCTTGCCGTTATATTTAGATATCTTATGCAAGGAATGAATACTTACATAAAGGATATCACGCTCCCCGTACTGCAACTTAATAGCTTCCTGTTTTTTACCTTCCACCTCTATTTTCTGAAGCCCGCCAAAGATGCCGATACCGTGGTCTATATGGGTTACATAATCCCCTATCTCCAGTTTGTTAAGTTCTTTTAGGGTGATTGCCTGCTTCTTGGCATAGCCATTTTTCAGGTGGAATTTATGGTAGCGTTCGAAGATCTGATGGTCTGTGTAGCACGCCAGCCGTAGTTCATCGTCTATAAAACCCTGGTAAATGGGAAGTACTACGGTGCGGTAATGTACGGGCCCTCCAACTTCCTCAAAAATATCATGAAACCGCTGTGCCTGTTGTTCCGAGGCGCAACAGATTATGTTGGTAAACCCTTGCCGGTCTTTTTCATTGAGGTCGGCGATGAGCAGGTCGAATTTCTTGTTGAAGGATGGTTGCGGCCTTGTCCGGAAACGTATTTCCTGCGGATTCTCACCGCTTTTATCTCCTCCCTGTTTCCGCTCAAGGGCTATAACCTTGAAGCCTTTTAATTCCTCTTCCAGCAGAGATGGGTTAACAAACAGCGCATCGGGACTGAGGTGGATTGTTTCGCCTGCCAGATTGGTAAATGAGCTTTCGGCCTTTTCATACAGATCCGCGATGCGACCAAGGAGTAATTCTTTGTTTTTAAGGAAAACAGTAGAGCCTTTGGAAATATATCGGAGGAAACTTTCACGGGATTCCTTCAGCTGCTTGTCGGCAACATTTGGGATGATGGCAATGTTTTTTACCTTGCCTGTAGAAAGCTGGGTTTCCACGTCGAAGGTACGGATACTGTCAATTTCATCCCCGAAAAACTCAATACGGTACGGTTCGTCATGGGAAAAAGAAAAGACATCCATTATTCCGCCGCGGACGGAGAATTCACCGGGACCGGTAACAAAATCAACACGTTGGAAACGGTATTCAAAAAGCACTTCATTAAGGAAATCAAGAGACAGCCGGTCTCCGGTTTTTACTTTAAGCGTGTTATTGTCGAGTTCCTTTCTGGTAACAACCTTTTCAAAGAGGGCATCGGGGTAGGTAACGATCACCGCGGGTTTCTTTCTGGAATTGATCCGGTTGAGGACCTCTGCCCTCATCAGCACATTGGCATTGTCTGTTTCCTCAATCTGGTAAGGCCGGCGGTAACTTCCCGGGTAAAACAGCACATCGTCCCTGTTTAGCAATAATTCGAGATCGTTAAGGTAATATGCGGCTTCTTCCTTCTCTTCGAAGATCAGCAGGAATGGCCTGTTTGAGGTCCTGAACGTTTCGGTGATTACAAAGGACACCGCCGAACCGATAAGGCCTCTCAAGGCAACAGGGCATTCGTCGGAAGCAATGGATTCCCTCAGTTTCCCGAGTTGGGGAGACTGTTCAAAAAGGTCGGGAATGGTAGGTTGGGCCACCAACTAAACTTTGTGCAAATATAGTCCCAAATAAAAGCGCGCCCAAACAGGTGGTTATATTTTAATTACCTGGCGGTCGGCTATGGCGAAGACATCGTCCCCGGCCGTTTTTTCCATAGTATGCATGCCGGTAAACGACCCGAAGGCCGGGAGGATCAACTGGCCGGCGCTCATAAAAAAACAGGGCAGTCGCAAAGATTGCCTCCCTTCGCCCCGGATCCTGACGGCGGGATGGAGATGCCCGGAAACGGTAAAGTACCCCTCCCGCTCTTCAGGCTGGTGTGTAAAGAGGAAGCCTTCTATTGAGACTTCGGGAACAACCTGAATCCCCAGGACTTCATATTTAAGGGGTGAAATAATGTCGTGATTCCCAGCCACCAAAACCATCTTGCAGTTTATTTTTTGCGCCCAGGCTTCAAAGAGCTGCCATTCGGAATTCAGGTAGGAATGGAACAGGTCTCCCAGAAAAAAGATCTCCTGAGGGCAAAAATGGCGGATGCACTCATCCAGATGAATGAAATTACCCGGGATGGCAGCTGTAGGAATCGCAGCCCCGTACTTCCGGAAATGCGATACTTTACCCAGATGCAGGTCACTTATAAAAAGTAATCCGCGTTCTTTCCAGAACAGTACCCCGGAAAAATGCATTTCGAAATGCTGGTCACGGATCAGAAGGGAATGCACCATTTGGCAAAGCTACGTCAGGGAAGTCAGTATTGCAAGATTTGGCTTCATCCCCTCCTGAGTTTTTCGACCATTCTCCGGATACGGTCAGCCAGTTTTTCACTCGAAAGTTTTTCACGCAGCCGGTCGGTAATGATAGGAAAGGAGAAGGGGGTCGGTTTGTGGCAGGCTTTCCATACAATTTCCTGCCCTGCAATCCGCTCAAGGGCCTGTGTGAGGCGACCTTCTTCGAGCTGGTGCTCAAAGGTTTCCCTGAAAGCCTGGCGGTAGAGTAGGTTATCCGGTTCATATTCCCTGAAGACATCAAAAAGTAACTGGGCGTTGCTTTGCAGATGCTTCATTTTTATTCCCTTATCGGGATAGCCTGTAAAAACCATGCCGCTAATGACCGCTATATCGCGGAATTTCCTTCGGGCCATTTCCGTGGCATTGAGGCTTTTCTGCAGGTCGTGTAACATATGGGCGGTTGTGAAGAGATCGTTGTCCAGTACGTCTTGAATTGCAATTTCCTTATCGGAAAGCAGTTCAAAACCGTAATCGTTAAAAGCAAGGGAAAACGTAATGGGCGATAAAAGGCTTATACGGTATCCCAACAGGCTACCCATGGCTTCGTGAACAAACCTGCCCTCAAAGGGGTAGAAAATACAGTGGTAGCCTTCGGAAGTTTTGAACGACTCTATAAGGAACTCTTGCGGGCGGGGCACAATGCTTTCCTGCCTTTGCCTCTCGAAAAGGGGCGCAAGCGCTTTGATTTCTTCTGACTGCAACTGTGGGTCCGTGCCCGCCGAATATAATTCGTTCCGCAATAATTCCGACATCTGTGCTGAGAGCGTAAGACGGCCGCCCATCCAGCTGGGTACTTTCCTGGTCTTTTTTAAAGAATTTCTTACATATACATGCATTTCCCTGATCCGGATGAATTCGAGGTTGCGGCCGGCGAAGGTAAACACATCGCCTGCGGTAAGCTTTGAGATGAAAGACTCTTCGATGCTACCCAGATAGCCACCCTTCTGGTAGCGAACGCTGAGGTGTGCGTCGCCTACTATAGTGCCAATCTGTAGCCTGTGACGCAGGGCCACTCCCCGGTTTTCTACGATAAATAGACCATCTTCCCTTACCTCCACCTTTTTATACTCGTCATAGGCCTGCAGGCTCTGGCTCCCAAGTACCAGAAAATTGAGGATCCAGTGCCATTCATTTCTCGTTAGCGCCTGGAAACAAAAGGTTTGCCGTACTTCTTCAAAAATCTCATCAGGATAAAATCCGTTTGAAACAGCCAGGGTTGTAAGGTACTGTACCAGCACATCATAACTGCCCAGATAGGGCATCCGGTCTTCCATAGTATTGGTGTTTACGGCTTGTTTCAGGGCGGAAGCCTCAACCAGTTCGATGGCATGTGTTGGGAGGAAATAAATTATGCTTTCCTGCCCCGGACGGTGGCCGCTACGCCCGGCCCGCTGGAAGAAACGGGCTACCCCTTTCGGTCCACCTATCTGGATAACTGTTTCTACTGGTGCAAAGTCTACCCCCAGGTCCAGGCTCGAGGTGCAAACCACGGCCTTGAGGCTTTCATTGCGGATGGCCTGTTCTACCCAAACCCGGGTTTCCTTGTTGATACTGCCGTGGTGCATGGCAATTTCACCGGCAAATTCCGGATGTTTCTCAAGGATCTTCTGAAACCAGATTTCGCACTGGCTGCGGGTATTGGTAAAAATCAGGGTGGTTCGGCTTTTACGGATAATGGGGATTACTTCCTCAAGCAGGTGGAGCCCCAGGTGTCCGCTCCATGGAAAAGTCTCCATTTTTACAGGGATTATACTCTTCACCGTGATCTTTTTATTCAGATTGGCTCGGACAAGGACGGAATTTGCCAGTGCTTCCGTGGCCGGCCCGAGGAGAACCTCCCGGGCTTCTTCCAGGTTGCCGATTGTTGCCGAAATACCCCAGATCCTTAATTCGCCGCAAAGTTTTTTAAGTCGCGAAAGGCCCAATTCCATCTGTACCCCTCGCTTGGTGCCAAGAAGTTCATGCCATTCGTCTACCACAATAGCGCTGCAATCTTTAAAAATTACCGCGTATCCTTTAGTGGCTAGCAAGAGTTGTAAGCTTTCGGGTGTGGTGATCAGGAGATCGGGCATCTCTTTTTTTTGCCTGTTCCTTTCCGCCGTTGGAGTATCTCCGGTACGGATGCCCACACTTAGCGAGGTGCCAAGGTCCCGGCTTACGCGTTCGGCCGATTGCCTGATCTCCAGTGACAGGGCCCTCAATGGGGTAATCCAGATGGCCTTCAGCCCTATTTTGTGCCGCGTTAAATAGTCGGGATTTTGGCGGATATAATTCAAAACTATGGGGAACCAGAGGGCATACGTCTTGCCACTGCCCGTGGGAGCATTCAGCAGGCCGTGTTTTCCATCGAGGAATGCCTTCCAACTGTCCTTTTGAAAGGGGAAGGGCTCCCAACGCTGATCGTGGAACCAATTCTCCGCTTTTTTGAACAAGGCATCCTCCTTCATGTTTTTAAGTATACCGATTATGGGATCATACTCTTTAAATCCTCCAGGGTGTTTGCCTCCGACGGGGTTTTATCCTTTCTCCACCTGAGGATACGTGGAAAGCGGGTAGCCACCCCGCTCTTGTGCCTTCCGGACAGGCTTATCCCTTCAAACGCGATTTCGAAGACCAGTTCCGGACTTACAGACCGCACCGGTCCGAAGCGTTCCAGGGTATTTCTCCGTATCCAGGTGTCCACCTCCCTGAATTCGGCATCGGTAAGGCCAGAGTACGCCTTGGCAAAAGTTACCAGTTCCCGATCTCCATTGTTGTTTTGCGTCCACAGGGCAAAAGTATAATCGGTAAAAAGATTGCTTCGCCTTCCATGGCCCCGCATGGCGTAGGTTAGAACACCATCTACGGTAAGCGGGGCCACTTTCCATTTCCACCAGTCACCTTTTTTTCGTCCTACCAGATAGGGGGAATCCTTTCTTTTCAGCATCAGCCCCTCACTCTTTTCTTCCCTGGCGCGCTCCCGCGCGCCGGCTGCCTGTTTCCAGGCTTTTAATTCTATGGTTTCTGAAAGGTGCAGGGGGAATATATCTTCCCGGGCACCTTTTTTCTTCCCGGCCAGCCGGACCATTGCGTATAAATTTTCGAGCAACTCACGCCTTTGCCCGAACGACTTACGCCGGATATCCTCACCCTGCCATTCCAGGAGATCGTAAACTTTTAAGATCACTGGCACTTTTTGCAGTAGTTTTTTGGAAACGGTTTTCCTGCCTATCCTGGTTTGCAGGTCGTTGAAAGTGCCAATCTGTCCATTTGGATATGCCAGGATTTCTCCGTCGAGAACGGTGCCCATAGGCAGGCAATCAATAAATTCTCCGAACTCCGGGTATTTGTCGGTTACCAATTCTTCCCCCCGGCTCCACACAAAAAGCTGCCCTTTTCTCAGGATAAGCTGGGCTCGGATCCCATCCCACTTGTGTTCGGCTACCCAGTTGGCGGGATCTCCCAGGTCTTCCGGCGGCCCGTCAAGGGCATATGCCAGGTAAAAGGGGTATGGCTTGGAAAGATAGGCGGCTGTATCCTTTTCCAGTACCAGTTCCCTAAAACCTGTAGTGGCAGGATCCCAGTTACCCATAAGTTTGTAAGCAAGCTCATCCTCATCAAGTCCGGTGAATTTGGCAAGTGCCCGCGTCATAAGTTTCTGGCTCACCCCAATTCGGAAAGCCCCGGTTATTAGCTTGGTAAAGACAAAGCGCTCATAGTAATCCATCACCTGCCAATGCCGGAAGAGGAATTCTTTTTTTTCAGCCTCGTTCCTGGACTTCAGCGCTATCATTTCCTCAACTACCTGGCTCAGGCTTTTGTTGCTGCCTTTTTCGGTAGCTGGGATCACCAGGGCAATGGTTTCGGCCAGGTCACCTACAATATGGTAACTTTCCTCGAACAGCCAGGATGGGATCCGGGCAAGTTCCGAAGCCCATTCCCTTAGCAGGGTGGTATTCACAGGCCTGGAAGGTCGGCGGTGCGACAGGATGGCGATGGCCCACACCTTGTCTTTATCGTGGGCCCGGCTGAAGTACTGGGCAAGGGCTTCAACCTTTATGTTGGTCTTGTTGGAACTGTCGAGTTTCCGGATAAGGGCTGCAAATTCTTTCATCCCTGTACTTTAATCGTTTTGATTACCTTCCGTGTCGGGATTCTTTGGCAGGAGGTTGGTTTCCACTACCTCACCTTCATAACGGGTTTCTTCCGCCCAGGCGTCGTAGCCCAGTTCACTGAGGTATCTCGCGAGAATCCTGGAATAACCGTGGGTGCAGATTACCTTTTCCGCTCCGGTTTCCCTTATGCTTTCCAGCAATCCCTGCCAGTCACAATGGTCGCTGATCACGAAGCCTTTATCGATTGCCCGCCTTCTGCGTGTACCTCGGAACGCCATCCAGCCGCTGGCTGCTGCAGTTATAAAGGGGACCATTTTCCTTATCCAGGGGCTGCCGTGTACTGCTGGCGGTGCCAGTACGAGGTTGCCAGCCAGGGATCCTTTTTCCGTTTCAGCTGTAATCACTGTGGTAGGTGGTAAACTGGCGTAGGGACGAAGAATCGCCGTCATGTTTTCCACAGCGGCATGGGTAAATATCTGACCAATGGTGGGATCCAGGTATTTTAGCAGCCTCTGTGCTTTCCCCAGGCTATAGGCAAAAATTACGGAAGTCTTTCCTTCAGATTTGTTTTCGCGCCACCATTGGTTGATTTCTTCATATACCTGTGACTGCGGCTGCCACTTAAATGCAGGCAGTCCAAAGGTACACTCCGTAATAAAAGTATGGCAGTGCAGGGGCTCAAATGGGGTGGCAAGGCCGTCGTCTTCCACTTTATAATCCCCGCTGAAAACCCACACTTCCCCTTTGTGTTCCACCCTGATCTGGGAAGAGCCAATAATATGGCCTGCGGGGTGCAGGCTGAATCGCACCCCGTTTATGAAGAAGGATTCCCCCCAGGACTTACCTGCAACATCAATATCACCCAGACGGTGTCGTATTATGGGAACGTTCCGCTCATGGGTAATATATTTGCTGTGCCCATAGCGGCTGTGGTCCGCATGCCCATGAGAGATTATTGCTTTTTCTACCGGATGCCAGGGGTCCAGGTAGACTGCTGCGGGAGGGCAGAAAATGCCTTTTTCAGTAAATTCAAGCAGGGGTTTTGCCATAGTGCCATGAAGGTAGATAATTAATTGAAATTAAGGATCTCATGGTTCGTGGAATGACCGTTTCATGTGAAATTACAATCCCGGTTGCTTCGAATGATTATAAAAAAATTAAATTTGGCAAAGAACGAAAAGAGTTATGGGATTTTTGGATTTATTTGACAGCGGGTTTCGCCGGCGTAATCAGGATCACTTCGCCGCCATTGTCCGCGTTGCGATGAGCGACGGTATCATCTCAGGACAGGAAAAGGCCTTCCTTGATCGGCTGGCCGCCAATTTACAGATATCTGAAACGGAATACGCGAAGATCCTGAAAGATTATTTGTCGCACCCCATCAATCCTCCAAACAGTTATGATAGCAGACTGGAGCGATTGTACGACCTCACGCGGATGGTGTACGCAGACCGGCATCTTGGCGAAAAGCAACGGGCAATGCTTGAAAGGCTGGGCGTAGGGCTGGGCTTTTCAACTGCCAATGTTTATTATGTGGTTGATAAGGCGCTGAAACTGGTAAAAGCCGGTGTGGATCTCGATAATTTTATGGAGGAGATTAAGCATATGAACCGTTGAAATTAATCGTGCAGCGCCATAAATTCTTCCGCTTTTTCTACCATTTTTCTGCTACCGCAAAAGAATGGCACCCTTTGGTGTAATTCTGTGGGCTCTATTTCCATAATTCTCCTGAACCCATCACTTCCCTTCCCCCCGGCTTGTTCAGCCAGGAAAGCCATTGGGTTGCATTCGTAAAGTAGGCGGAGTTTACCGTTGTTTGCCATACTACTTTTAGGATAGATGTAGATGCCCCCTTTGATCATATTCCTATGAAAGTCCGAAACGAGCGAACCAATATATCTGGAAGTATACGGACGGTCGTCTTCCTCCTTCTGGCAATATTTGATATAATCCTTTACACCCTGTGGAAACTGGTTGTAATTACCTTCATTGATGGAGTATATTCTGCCGTTTTCCGGGAATACCATGTTGGGGTGCGAAAGGTAGAAGGTGCCTATTGCCGGGTTCAGGGTAAACCCGTTAACCCCATGCCCGGTAGTATACACCAGCATTGTTGAAGTTCCGTAAATAAAATAGCCCGCAGCTACCTGGTTGACACCGGGCTGGAGGAAATCCTGCAGGGTAACCGGGCTGCCAATGGGGGTAATCCTACGGTAGATGGAAAAGATGGTCCCTACAGAAACGTTTACATCTATATTGGAAGAACCGTCCAGAGGGTCTATGAGGATGATGTACTTGTTCGTGAATTTTTCATCATTGCTGTTTACACATATGAAACCTTCTTCTTCTTCGGAGGCAATCCCACAAACGATCTCCCTGTTTGTAAGGGTCTGTTTGAATTTTTCATTGGCCAGCACATCGAGTTTTTGCTGCTGTTCCCCCTGAATATTTGTGTCGCCGGAGGCCCCCAATATATCGATAAGACCGGCCTTGTTTACCTCGTGGTTTACTACCTTTGCCGCCAGGCGGATGGCATTGATAAGTTTAGACAGCTCACCTGAGGAATACTGAAAGGCTGCCTGATTCTCTATTATAAATTCCCCTAGGGTTCGGTTGGTCCTGTCCATAAGCAAGCACTGTTTAAATGGCCACAAATATCGGGTATTTTGTGAAACTATAACGATTTCGTCTTTTGGTAGTTTTTTATATTTATAACTTTGTGTTTTATTTGTAACATTTATGAATTATTCAATTCGGGAAGCGCGGAAAGCGGATATGGCTCAGGTTCTGGCCCTGATCCGGGAATTGGCAACCTTTGAAAAAGAGCCCTACGCCGTGGAGGTTCGTGTGGAAGACCTGGAAAAAGACGGGTTCGAACCCAATAAACGCTTTCATTGCTTCGTGGCGGAAACCGGGGCGCAAATTGTAGGGATGGCCCTGGTTTACTGGCGGTATTCTTCCTGGAAGGGCCCGGTCATTCACCTGGAAGATCTCATTGTAACGGAATCTATGCGGGGCACAGGACTGGGCAGCGCACTTTTTGAGGAAGTGATTCGTTATGGATACGAATTGGGCGTGAAACGTATTTGCTGGGAAGTGCTTGACTGGAATGAAAGCGCGATCAGGTTTTATGAGGGCAGGGGCGCCAGGGTGATGCGCGATTGGGATGTGGTTCAATTGGATGAGGCGGGTATTCGGGAATTTATAAAAGCTTTATGAGGATTTTTAAATTTGGAGGGGCATCTGTTAAGGATGCAGAGGGCGTGCGCAACCTCGTACGCGTGCTGGAGCAAACTGGCCATGATGATATCTTTTTGATTGTCTCGGCAATGGGCAAGACAACCAATGCCATGGAGAAAGTTGTGGATGCTTATTTTAGGGATCGGCACGCTGTAACTGCTATTCTTCAGGAAGTAAGGGAGTACCACCTGGCAATTTTAAATGAACTTTTTCCGGAACGAAAAAACAAGGTGTTTCGCGATACCGCATTGCTATTCGATGAAGTACATGGATTCCTGGCCTGGAACAAATCACCCAAATACAACTTTGTTTATGACCAGGTAGTGGGCTACGGGGAACTGGTGTCCACCGCTATTGTAAGCGCCTACCTCAATGAAGTGGGGATAAGCAATACGTGGATTGATGTCAGGAATTTAATCAAGACAGACAATAATTACAGGGATGTGAATGTGAACTGGGAAAAGACGCAGCAACAGGTTTCCGCAGGGCTCGACAGAAAAAAATTATATGTAACCCAGGGATTCCTTGGCAGTGATGACAATAATTTCACGACTACATTAGGCCGGGAGGGATCAGACTACACGGCCGCAATTATTGCCTACTGCCTCGACGCTGACTCCGTTACCATCTGGAAAGACGTTCCGGGGGTGCTCAATGCCGATCCCCGTTATTTCGACAAGGCCGAACTGCTGAACAGGATATCCTACAGGGAGGCCATAGAACTGGCCTTTTACGGGGCTTCTGTGATTCATCCAAAAACCCTGCAACCCTTGCAGCGCAAAGACATTCCCCTGCATGTAAAATCCTTTCTCAAGCCCGCCGACCCCGGCACTACGGTTGGTTCGGGCGAAGGAATAGAACCGGAAGTACCCTGCTTTATTGTAAAAAAGAATCAGGTACTCATGAAGCTTTCCTCTCTGGATTTTTCATTTATTGTTGAAGACAACATCAGTGCCCTCTTCAAGTTATTACACGATTACAGGATGAAGGTCGACATGATACAGAACTCAGCTATCAGCTTTTCTGTATGCGTGGATAATAAATTTGGCCGGCTTGAAGAATTTCTCGAGCATCTCGAGGGGAAGTTTAAGGTGGTGTGCCATCAGGGCGTATCCCTTTATACCATCCGGCATTTTACCCCGGAGGCCATCAATTCGCTCGAGAATGGCAGGGAAGTACTTCTGGAACAAAGAGGTCGGGAAACTGTGCAACTGGTCGTAAAATAAGGACTTGCCCTTGTTGACATGGATCAGTGGAGGTGCCTCCTTCAGGATTTTCCTATCTTTACCGCTGAATATTATTGGATTGCTATGGGTTTAGTTACCGCCAAAGAAGTTGCCAGGGCCATAAACCTGGATAAATATGGGTTTGTCGGGACATTTTTGGGCTGGTTGCTTATGCGGGTGACCAAGATTACTTCGATAAATGATTTTTACGACAATCACAGACACCTTGAAGGACGGGAGTTTCTGGAAGCCATCCTGGAACATTACGAAATTGATTTCGAAATTCCCGAGGAAGATTTCAGGAGGTTGCCAAAACAGGGGGCTTACATTACTATCAGTAACCACCCCCTGGGCGGGATCGATGGGGTTTTGCTGTTAAAACTTCTGCTGCAGACCCGATCGGATTTTAAGATAGTCGCCAATTTCCTGCTGCACAGGGTCGCTCCGCTTGCGCCTTTTATTATGCCTGTAAACCCCTTTGAAACCCATAAGGATGCCAAAAGCAGCATATCGGGATTTAAAAGTGCGCTCTCGCATCTTCAGGAAGGTCATCCACTGGGGATCTTCCCGGCAGGGGAAGTATCTACCTACAAAGACGACAAACTGATCGTGGACCGGCCCTGGGAAGAGGCGGCTATAAAGCTTATCCGCAAGGCAGAAGTACCTGTGGTTCCCATATATTTTCACGCCCGGAATAGTCGGCTTTTTTATTATTTATCCAGAATAAACGACATCTTCCGGACTGCCAAACTTCCTTCGGAGTTAACTACGCAGAGGAACAGGACCATTAAGGTTCGCATTGGCCAGCCCATAAGTGTTCAGGTACAGCAGGAACAGGCGAGCCTTGAAGAATTTACGGAACTGCTTCGGCGGAAAACCTATATCCTTGCCAATGCCTATGAAAAGGAACGGTTGATCGACCAGATCCCCACAAGCCTTAAGATCCCTAAGCCGCCCCGGAAAATCGCCACGGCGGTCCGGAAAGAAGTGATTCAGGGAGAGATTGATAAATTAAGGGAAAAGGATTTGCGCTTGCTTCAAAGCAAGAATTATGAGGTGTTTCTGGCGAAGGAAAAAGACATGCCATTTATCCTGAAGGAAATTGGTCGACAGCGTGAATTGACATTCCGCGCCATTGGAGAGGGTACCAACAACGCCATTGACCTGGACCGATTCGACTCCTACTATTACCACCTCTTTCTTTGGGATGATGACGAGAAAAGCATCGTAGGGGCATACCGGATGGGCATGGGTTCAGAGATCTTTGAGAAATACGGAATCGACGGGTTTTACCTGCAGGACCTCTTTCGTTTCGAACCGGAATTGTACAGGATGATGAGGCAGTCCATCGAGATGGGCCGGGCCTACATCATTAAGGAATACCAGCAGAAGCCCATGCCCCTTTTCCTGCTCTGGAAGGGTATTGTACATACAACGCTGAGGTTTCCCGAACACAAATACCTTATCGGGGGGGTAAGTATCAGCAACCAGTTTTCCAACTTTTCCAAATCGCTGATGATCGAATTCATGAAGTCTAATTATTGGGATCCCTATGTGGCCCAGTATGTGCGCCCCAAAAAGGAATTCAAGGTTAAGTTGAAAGATGCGGACAAGGAGTTTGTTTTTGACGAGACTGAAGCCGACCTGAATAAGTTCGACAAGCTTATAGAGGAAGTAGAGCCGGGAAGCCTGCGCCTGCCCGTATTGATTAAAAAATACATTAAGCAGAACGCCAGGGTAGTGGCTTTCAATGTGGACCCCCTGTTTAACAATGCGGTAGACGGCCTGATGTACATTAAAATAGCAGACCTTCCGGAGAGCACGGTAAAACCTGTTATGGAAGAATTCCAGGCCGAACTGGAACGCAAACTTTCGGATAACCATAACCATCTATGATGGAGCTAAGCTATAGGTTTCTGCCCACAATCAATCAATGCCCACCAGCGGACTGCGGCGTTCAAAGAGCAGGTTGTCATACCAGATCCCGTCCAGTTTTGCGATGCGTTCCCGCTTGCCAATAAACCGGAACCCGGCTTTTTCATGCAGCCGGATGCTGCCCTGGTTTTGCGGAAAGATACCGGATTGCAGTGTCCAGATGCCCTCTGCTTCGCTTTCCTGAATCAGCTTTTCAATCAGGGCAATGCCCACCCCCTTACCACGGGCAGCCCGGCTCACATAAACACTTACCTCTGCAACCCCGCCGTAAACGCAGCGCCCTGAAACAGGTGAAAGGGCACCCCAGCCAAGGACTGTGCCCTCATCTTCAGCTATGAGACGGCAAGTTTTCAGGTGTGCCGTATCCCATGCTTCATATGGCGGAATGGCTTTTTCGAAGGTGGCGATCCCTGTGGCAATCCCTTCGCCGTAGATCGCAGATACAGCCGGCCAGTCGCAGGCAGTCATTTTTCTTATTTGCATAAACTGGTGTTAACAGCATCCGCCCACCGGGACTACAGATTTATTGATTCCGGCGCCCCCCGGTGAATTTAGCATGTTGCTTTTCCTACCCTTGCACAAAGCAGATTCTTCCCGCAAACGCAGCAGCAATTGATCGCCCTGGGTGATATAATCTCCAACGGGGAGCTGGGTGGTATGGAAAGTCTGGTTCCCGTATTCAAATTTAACAGGCGACATGGGGTCCATGGGCTTAATGCTATTCACCCTGTTAAGGATCCCGAGGGCTTTTGCCGCGGTCATAGACCTGGTTTTACCTTTTTCGGAAGGATCTTCCAGGAGCTGGATGACTGTTTCTTTCCAATAGTTGGTTCCTCCCCCACAATCTACCGAGTCAACCGTAATATTTTTAACTTCGGTAATATGGTAGTTGGCACCCACGGTTTGCCCGCTACGGTATTCAAAAACAAGTTCCTTTACGGGATTTGCCTGGAGTAAATTAATAAAATCCTGTGTTTTCATAATTAATTGATTAATGACAATCTGACTGTGTTTTATTGAAAAATAAATTCGTGATTTGCTGTATTTCATTCCATTTGTCATGGTTGATGCAATAGCAGAGTTTCTTTCCCTCGACTTCCCCGATGATCAGCCCTGATTGTTTCAACTCTTTGAGGTGTTGTGAAACAGTGGGTTGGGAAAGGCCGATTTCTTCCACTATATCATTACAGATACATCCCTGTTGCCTGCTTAGGTATTGGAGAATTGCAATACGTGCAGGGTTGGCCAGCACTCTGAAGATGCCAGCCAGTTCGTTCTGTTCCAGGTTGAAGATCTGTGATTTTGTAAGCCCCATTACATATTTATATATTGCAATATTACGATATTAAATTGTAATTAAAAAGCCGGATTGGTATATTCCGGCTTTTTATTCAGAACCAGGGTTTTCTTCCTACCTGGTAGGTGTTGTAGAATTCGGCATCTGTTTTAGTCAGATAGATTATACCTTCGATAACCCCAATTGCCCATGTTGCCATAAGGATGAAACTTCCTATAATAAGACAGGTTGTGGCAATTCCGATTATCGAAATTACTAAGAGAATAATCCCTTCCTTCTGGTAACCCAGGATGAATTTATGAATACCAAAACCTCCTAAAATAATTGCCAAAACCCCGGCAAGTATTTTCTTGTTCTCTCCTCCGGCATCCTTAAGGCCTGCAGTAAATTCATTCGCGGATTTTTTTGCTTCCTCCCCGAAATCGCTCGACTTTCCTGATGTTCCGGCAGTTCCGCCGGTTTCAGCGGAAGTATCATGGGCCTTCTTGGGTCCCTCCCCGGGGATATCACCCGTTCCTTTTTGTTCTTCTGACATGGATATAGTATTGGTGGTTAATATGTTCGGTTAAATGTAGCAAATTAATTGATATCATTGAAATGCGTCATCAACAGGTTCCCACAGCTCCAGCTTGTTACCTTCCGGGTCCATGATCCATCCGAACTTTCCGTACTCATATTCCTCGATTTCCCCAACGATTGTAACACCTTCCTCCCTTAACGCCTTCAGCAGGGCCTCCAGGTTTTCTACCCGAAAATTCATCATAAATTCTTTCTTACTGGGATTAAAATAACTGGTGTCTTCCTTAAAGGGACTCCACTGGGTTGAACAGTCGCGGCCATCCTTGTCCTTCCACCGGAAAGTACATCCATAAGCATCGGTATTCAATCCCAGATGGGCTTTATACCAGTCTCTGATTGCTGCGGGATCTTTTGATTTAAAGAAGAATCCTCCCAGACCTGTGACCCTGTTTTTCATAATGCGGTTATTTTATGTTACCAAAAAAATTTATGTTATAGCTGCTTTGGATTAACAGAGCCAATGGGTAGTACCTGAGCCGGTCAGGAAGGAGCAATCTATATGACCCCATTACTTTCGTTTAAGTACAATTGCCGAAAAGAGAGAAACAAACAGCCCCATTATCATTACCGTAAGGAACATAACAAAAGCCATAAACACGCTTCCATAATCCGGGATCTCGCCTTTATAACCTTCCTTCCTCATAACGGCTTCATACTCGTCAAAAAAACCGGGGTTGATGAGGGTAGTGTAAATAAGATCGGCAAGGGCAATCCCCAGGGCCGTTATGGCGGCAATCAGCAGGCCGACCATAACCCCCTTGCGGAGCTTTAATTTACCCCCGTTTACCTTATCCCTGAAGTGCTTTATTCCGAAGAACACAAAAATGAGGGAAAGCAAAATAGCACTATACCCGATAAGCTCCTGGGTAGAGAAATCCAGACCCATACCAAAATACAGGCCACCCAGAAACATTACAAAGGCAAGGACCAGGCCATACAACCCAAATTTAATAACGGTCGATTTCATAATTACCGGTTTTGAATTGCCAGGGATGCCATCCATAACTGTTTGGCAGTCCTACTAAAGTATCAAAATATTTGTAGCCTGAAACACTGGAAGCTTATCCGAGTGAGATAAAACAAGGAAGTCAGGCAAATCGTGCCCTGATCTTGTCCACTATGGTTTGTGCCAGTTTTTCCTTGCTTTCCACTGTCCAGCCCGCAACATGGGGGGTTAGTAATACATTATCGGCAGTGATAAGGTATTGAAACGCTGCCGGCAACTGCTGTTCCGAAAAAAGGTTTTCAAAGGATATTTTTTCATATTCCAGCACATCGAGGCCTGCTCCCAGAACCTTGTTTTCCTTCAGGGCGCTTACCAGGTCGGCTGTCACCACACATTTCCCCCTGGAGGTATTCAACAGCCATATGGCCTTTTTAAAGCCCTTTAAAAATCCGCTATTTACCATCCCGATGGTCAGGGGGGTCTGGGGGAGGTGCAGACTCAGCACATCACACTTTTGCTGTAATTCGTCAAGTGATACCTGGCGCGCGAAGCCATCGCTAACCCCTTCGAGGATATCGAGGCACAGTACTTCGGTTTCAAACCCGCTGAGTTTACGTGCAAAGGATTTCCCGGTATTCCCGTAACCAATAATGCCTACCGTCTTCCCATCAAGTTCCAGGCCCCTGTTTCCTTCGCGATCCCAGTGGCCTTCCCTGATCTCCCGGTTTGCCTTGATGAATTTGTTGAACAGGGCCAGCAACATGCCAAGGCAGTGCTCGCCCACAGCATTCCGGTTGCCTTCCGGGGCAGCCGCCAGGTAAATGCCCCGGCTCGCCGCATAGTCAGCATCAATGTTCTCCAGGCCGGCACCCACACGGCCTATGAACTTCAGCCTGCTGGCTTTTTCAAGAAACTGGCGGTCCAGTGCAAACCGGCTCCGGATAATGATCCCATCGTACAGCGCTATGTTCTTTTCCACCGTTAGCCTGGGAGCGTGGTATTCTTCATGGTTCTCAAAACCCATGGCCTCGAATTGGTCCATCAGGAGCGGGTGGTTGGTATCCAGGTGGAGTACTTTCATCCTGATTATATTTTTGGGTAGTGTGTCCGGGTCTTTGCATGGTTTAGCTTCCCGGTATGGGCAGTGCTCTGTTTTTCGAACAGCATAATAAAAACTTCCTCCCCGCCCCTGGTTGCCGGGCAGTGTTCAATTCCTCTGGGGACAATTATAATTTCGCCTTCCTTCACGATCTCCGTTCGCTCCCTGAATTGCATGTATAAGGTGCCTTTAATTACCTGGAATAATTCATCTTCTTCTTCGTGGGCGTGCCAGACGAATTCTCCGCTTACCCTGGCAAGTAACACCTGCATATCATTAACCGTGGCTATCCGGTGCGGATGCCATTGCTCTTTAAACGCGTTATATTTCTCATTCAGGTTGATGGGTTTCATAGCCTTATGGAATTTCGGTGTTAACATCCGGCAACGGGACTAGCCGAATGTGGTAAATATTACTGAGGCCGTTCTCTATACGCTGGGCGGCTTCTTTGAACTGAGCTGCCGAACTGAAGCCTGGTTCGCCGATCGTATGCCTGTTGCTGGAAAAATAAAGAATACCCCGGCTAAAATCAACAAACGGGCAATAGTCGAGAAAGGCCGAATTTACCCTGGGGCCCAGGTTAACGGCAGGAGCCCAGTTTCCGTTCTCGTTCCTTGTACTATAATATATGTCGCCACCGCCAAGGTCATCCGCCCTGCCATAGGAGCTGAAAAGGAGATGGTTCTCATCCGGGCTGACATAGGCATTGAATTCATAGGTTTCCGAATTGATGGCGCTATCCAGCGCAATGGGTTCCCCGTAGGAATTGTTGCTAAAACTGCTGAAGTAAATATCTTCCTTTCCGGGGCCTGAGTCCCGGACAGCGGTAAAATACAGGTTCCCGTTTGCGCTAACAGCCGGATAAAACTCGTCTGCTGTGGTGTTGATTATAGGGTCCAGGGCCCGGGGAACTCCCCATCCCGAGGCGGTTTTTTCTACAGTCCATATATTATAGTCTGTTCTGCCGGTGATGGTATCCGTATCTACCGGTCTGTTGGAAGCGAAGAAAAGCCGCTTTCCATCCGGGGCAAAAAAGGGTTCTATATCCTGATATTGGCCGGAAAAAGGAAGAATTTCAGGTTCTGTCCAGTGTCCCCCTTCCCACTTCACCGTTACCAGGCAACGCCGGTCCTGGCTGTAATTCCCGAGAGTAAAAACAATAGCCTTCCTGTCTGGAGCCAATGCGAAGTCCCGCTCATTCAGAGGCGTGGAAATCCATCCCGGCCCAAAAATTTCTGCTTTCCCCGGCCCTGTATCGAGATCCAATGCTGGCTTGTCTGCAGGCTGGCAGGCTGCAGTCCCGAGCAACAAATAAATAATTGCCCGCATATGTTTTCTCATGAGGAATGTTGTTAAGTTCCCGGCCTATGGAAATGGTCCGGATACCGGATCTTCAATCGGGTCAAAGATATTATTTCTTACCGAGAAACCGGGAGGGTGGATCCGCAATCAGGAGGTGTCTGTTCAGATTCCCAGCACCAGCTTGGCGATCCAGAAATATATGAGGATCCCGAAGATATCGTTACTGGTTGTAATAAAGGGGCCTGTCGCTATGGCCGGGTCTATACCCTTTTTATGCAGGAAGATGGGTATAAAAGTTCCTATAATACCCGCTACGATAATCACGGCTACGAGGGAGATGGAAATGGCAAGAGCAGTGGCAAAATCGCCTTTCCAAAGCCAGGTAAACAATAGGAGCACGATTGCCAGGATCAGCCCATTGAGCATTGCGAGCAGCATTTCTTTCAACAGGCGGTTGCTCACGCTTCCTTTCAGATCGTCGTTGGCAAGGCCCTGAACAATGATAGCACTGGACTGTACACCTACATTACCGGCCATGGCAGCGATTAATGGCGTAAAATAAAAAAGGATGGCATGCCTGCTGATCATTGCTTCGAAGCCGCCCATAATGGCCGCAGCTCCCACTCCACCGATTAGACCGAGGAACAGCCACGGCAAACGGGCCCGGGTAAGCATCCATATACTGTCGTCTGCTTCAACCCCCTGAGAAATACCGGCGGCCATCTGGTAATCTTTTTCCGCTTCCTCCTTAATCACATCCACAATATCATCTATGGTAATCCTACCCACCAGGCGCCCTATCTCATCAACAACCGGAATTGCCTCCAGGTCGTATTTTGACATGATCTTGGCAACTTCCTCCGGCTTTTCGTTTACGCTTACCGAATCAACCTTTGGGATGTACACATCCTTGATATGGGTGGTTGTGGAGGTGGTAAGCAGGTCTTTCAGGGATAACCGGCCCTTTAACCGCCCTTCGTCGTCTACCACATAAATGGAATGAACCCGGGTTACATTTTCGGCCTGTGCCCGCATTTCCTTTACACAGGTAAGCACCGTCCAGTTCTCATTCACTTTCACCAGTTCCTTCGCCATAAGGCCACCGGCAGAGTATTCGTCGTACCTCAGCAGGTCTACAATATGGCGGGCATGTTCCCGGTCTTCAATTTCCGAGATAACCTGCTCTACGATATCATTGGGGAGTTCCGCGATTATATCGGCTGCGTCATCGGTATCCAGGGCTTCCAGTTCCCCGGCAATTTCCTTGGCTGATAGGTTGTTAAGGATGGCTTCCCGAACATCATCGTCCAGCTCTGTTAGCACATCGGAAGTCTTGTCGCTGTCGAGGAGTTTAATCAGGTACGTGGCTTCTTCCTGATTAAGCTCATTGATGATCTCGGCCACATCTGCATAATGCACTTCCCCCAGGAGGGTAAGGAGTTCGTTGTCCTGCCTGGATTCAATCAGCTGCTCGATCTGGGCGACCAGCTCTTCTGTGAGTTTAAATGGTGTCATCCGCTATCAACCTGGTAAGCGCAATAAATTCGGAAACTGCCAATTGTTCCGGGCGCCGGTCAAAGATAGCATCTTCTTTGAGATTTTCTGAAAGGCTAAAGGCTTTTAGGCTGTTCCTCATGGTTTTTCGCCTTTGGTTAAATGCGGTCTTTACGATCCTGTAGAACAGGGTCTCATCGCAGCTGAGCGCGTAGGGCTGCTTACGCCTGAGTCTCAGCACGCCCGATTGTACCTTGGGCGGGGGTTCAAAGACATGCGGAGGCACCGAAAACAGGTATTCTGCTTCATAAAACGCCTGTACAAGTACCGAAAGGATGCCATAGGTTTTATTGCCTTCACCCGCGCATATTCGTTGGGCGACCTCTTTTTGAAACATCCCGGAAAACTCAGGGATCCGCTCCTTATTTTCAAGGAGTTTAAACACAATCTGGGTGGAGATGTTGTATGGGAAATTACCAATGATGGCGAATTGTTTTCCCTCGAAGAGCCGGTTGAGGTCATACCTCAGAAAATTGGCCTGCAATACCTTAAAACCCTGGGCCTTTTGGAGGGACTTCGGATGTTCAAGCGGAAAGCTGTGATTCAAAAAAACTACTGATTCTTCATCGAGTTCCATGGCCACAAGTTCTATCTCCTGCTGCAGCAGGTATTTGGTCATGACCCCTGTTCCCGGACCTATTTCCAGCACTGAGGAATACCCGGACAACGACAGGGTGGCGGCTATCTCCCCGGCGATGCTCTCATCTTTAAGGAAATGTTGCCCAAGGTGTTTTTTGGCGCGTACGGGACTCTTGTAATGGTCATTGGCCGTTTTGCTCCGATGATGTTTTTTAGAATTTCCTTTATGTTTTTGAGACATTATTCAGTTTGTACTGAGCTGGTTTTTTCCAAATATACCCAGGCCTGATAACCCGATTTCATGGGAAGCAGGACCCTGGTATAGGCCGGGCCCTCATACACATCGGCTTTCTGGAGATCCCCGTCACCGAGTTCATAAACCATTCCCTGCACTTCATCTTCCGGATCCCCGCCCGGTTGCAGTACCAGATACCTGCCATAGATTTTTTTGTCGGAGATGACATAACCTGTAAGGGTATCCGCCTGCCCGTTAAGACTGCGCCGGAATACATATTCCTGCACCTCTTCATCCTGGAGGGTCCCGTAAGCAAACAGCAGTACCGTCATGAGAGGAAAGATTGGTCGTCTATTACCTCAAGTTCTGTGCGGAAAGCCACAAATTTCCCGGGAAACCGGCTTATAGCCTCCTTACGGAGTCGCTCGGCATCTTGCTCATAATATTGCTGAAGCACCTCCCTCCCGGTTGTAAAAAACTGAACCGCATAGGTTATGCCCCCGCTTTCCTCTTCCACCAAAACCCTGCAGATCCTCGCCTGAACGAATTTACCCGTTCCCAGCATATCGGGGATATGTTTTTCGCGCATCCATAGCAGCCATGAATCATGTACACTTTCCTCAATGTTGATGGTTACATTATAGATATACATCAGTGAATAGATTTACGATTGCCTCAACGCTATAACCGCAATGTTCAATTAATACTGTCACCTCGCAGCATCCGGAAATATTGCCTTGCCTGTGGGAAATAATAACTGTCCTGGTAATTGTACAAAATTTTCTCGTAATGCATGCTGGCTTTTTCGGGCTCATTAAGTACCTTCCTGTACAACTCGGCCAGTGCAAAATGGGCGTCGTCTGCCAGGATATCCTGGCCATAGAATTCCACAACTTTGATGTAATTGTACTCGGCCGCCTTGTGATCATTAATGCTTAGGTGCAATTCTGCCTGTTTCAGGAGGGCATCATCTTCAATTTTTTCCCCTTTATGATCTACCAGGATCTCATCGAGGGCAGTAATTGCCTCCTGGGTTCTGTTCCGGTAAGCCAGGAGGTCGGCCCTGGCGTATTTCCTAAGTGCCGTTTGGGTGGAATCTTCGAGGGAGTTGTCTGAGATCAGCAGGCTAAGCTGCATCGCATCGTTTGCGATCAACTGGGATGTAGAACCCCGCAGGACTTTCAACTGGGTCAGGGCCCAGTCAAAATCACCTTTATAAAAACTGGTCTGGGCCACTTTAAACCGGGCTTCCTGGCCCAGTACGTCATTCTTGAGGTTCTTTTGAACCTGGGAAAAATGGATCAGGGCTTCATTGAACTTCAGGTTATATACCAGGATATCGCCGAGTGCGAGTTTTAAGTAGGCTTCTCCATAACGTGCAAGTGGTATTTCCAGGCTTTTTTTGAGGAGGTCGATTGCCGGTTCCGGACGGTCTCTGCGGAAAGCAAGGAAATTGGCGAACGCAATCTGCAATTGCAGGGTTTTACCCTGGAAGCCATAGGTGGCTACCAGGTCGCTGAATGTAGATTCCACCTCGTTTAATTCCCGGGTGTTCAACTTTCCCTCAAGTCGTATATCTATAAGGTTTAACTGAGCATTCAGGCTGGTTACCGGGTCGCTGCTGTTTTTTACCACATACTCGAATATTGCTTTTGCATCCTCCATGGCTTCGTCTTCTATGGCCAGGTTACCGAGGCCCTCAAGCCTCTGCAGGTTGCTCCCTTCTGCTCTTTTGTAAATAGCCTTTTCCTGGCTGAAAGCGCTCTGATATTGTTTCTGTTGAACAAAAAGCCAGCTCAACAATTCGTTCCAGAGGATAGCGGGATCCTGTTGAGACTTCTGCAACAAGATCTTTTTGAGGATGATATTGTTTTCGTTGGTGGCGTCCGCGCTGATATAGGCTTCAATATTTCTCAGAACATTTTCGACTGAGGCCCGTCCGCGCGATATTAGTTCAAGGTAGGCGGTGTACATTTTTTCTATATCCCCCATTTCTCCGTATATCCGGGCCATCTGGAAATTATAGTCGAGGTCGGGGTTCAGTTTCATCGCCCGTTCATATGCCTTCAGCGCATGATCCAGAAGGGTATAACGCTGAAAACGAAACCCTATGCCGTAACCGTAATTGGGGTTTTCTTCAATGGCCGAAAGGGCGATCTTATAGTATTCCTCGGCCTTTTCGGGCAGCTCCTGCAGGCGGTAGTTATAACCAAGATCTATGTAGATTGTTGGATAGGCATTCCCGGCTTCGATACTCCGGGCCATAAACTCCCTGGCCTTTTCATACAGCTCGAGTTGCTGGTAGCAGGCAACCAGACCCTCGGCATAATCGGTGCGCCTGGGATGGCGTTCCACCAGTTTTTCATAATAAACCCTGGCCTTATCAAATTCCCCATCGTCTAAATACTGTTTGGCAAGGAAGTCTTCCTGGGAGTACAGCCCCTGGAGCAGGAAGTAGGCAAAAATAACAGTGAGAAATTTCAAGGACGGGTTTTTTCCAAAGATACACAGATTGATAAAAGGAGCTGTTAACAGTTTATTAAACGGGAAAACCGTAATAATTCGTATGGCCGGCTACTCTGAAAGGTAATCAAGCCGGGTTATCTCCTGTATACGCCGCTATTTTACTCTTCGATCAACGCAAACCCGCAATAAGGTATCAGGGCGTCAGGGATACGGATCCCCTCTGCAGACTGGTAGTTTTCCAGAATGCCGGCAAGTACCCTGGGTAGTGCAAGGGAACTACCGTTCAACGTATGTGCCAGCGTGGTTTTCCTGTTCTCATCCCTGTATCGGAGTTTTAGCCGATTCGCCTGGTACGTTTCAAAATTTGAAACCGAGCTGATTTCGAGCCAGCGTTCCTGGGCGGTGGAATACACCTCGAAATCATAAGTAAGAGCTGCTGTAAAGCCCATATCGCCGCCGCAAAGACGAAGAATGCGATAAGGCAGTTTCAATTCCCTTAAAATCCCCTTAACGTGTTCCACCATGGCATCCAGCGCCTGGTAGGAATTCTCCGGTTTTTCGACCCGAACGATCTCCACCTTGTCAAATTGGTGGAGCCGGTTCAGGCCGCGCACATGTGCCCCGTAACTACCGGCTTCACGACGGAAGCAGGGGGTATAGGCGGTAAAGCAGAGTGGGAGTTCCTTGTGTTCAAGCAGGCTGTCGCGCAACAGGTTGGTCACCGGGACTTCTGCCGTTGGGATAA
Source organism: uncultured Flavobacteriaceae bacterium (assembly GCA_964434565.1). Classification (GTDB taxonomy): domain Bacteria; phylum Bacteroidota; class Bacteroidia; order Flavobacteriales; family Flavobacteriaceae; genus Zeaxanthinibacter. Next base: position 25,847 of record CAYSVQ010000144.1, read on the forward strand.
GGTAGAGGTTGTCTTCCTTTAACTGGTACATCTGCCCCTCCTTATCTGGGAGCTGGCCTGTTCCGAATCCCGAAGCCTCATTTACCAAATGCGGCACCTGCAATTCCTGGTAGCCCGCGGCGGTATTCCGATCAAGGAAGTAGCTTATAAGCGCGCGTTGGAGCCGGGCACCTTTGCCTTTATACACAGGAAATCCTGCCCCGGTAATTTTCACCCCCAGTTCAAAATCTATGATATCGTATTTTTTGGCAAGCTCCCAATGCGGCAGGGCATTTTTCCCCAAATCCGGGATCTCGCCCTCGCGGAATACCTCTTCATTATCCTCACTGCCTTTACCGGGGGCAACTGAATGGTGGGGGATATTGGGTATCTGGTACAGGACAGCTTCCAGGGCATTGGTGGTTTCTGTGAGTACTTCACTTAGGGTTTTCGAATCTTCCTTAAGCCGGGCACTCCGCTCTTTTAATTTATCCGCTTCGGTAGGCTTTCCGCTTTTGAATAGCAGCCCTATCTCACGGGATAGGTTATTGGCTTCAGCAAGTACAGCATCCAGACTGGCCTGTGTAGCCCTGCGCTTCTCATCCAGTTGAAGGGCCTTGCCGAGCAGCAGCCCGGACTCCAAATTTCTCTTTGCCAGCGCCTTTGCAATTGCTTCTGAATTTTCACGGATGGCCTGTAACTGCAGCATGGTTGTAATTTTGATGGCAAATTTAGGGGTAATTCACCAATCATTCCAGAATACCTATTCGAAATTAAACGGCTGGTTTGTTGTGAAAGGTTATCTCTGGGGTTCAAGTTGTGATGGAAGGATCCATTCGTGGTGTTCAAAATGACGCCAGGGTTCATTTGCCAGGTCAGTTTTAGGGTTGATAAAGGGTTGCATTGGCCTGCCATTGATACTCACTTTCGATTTCACGAATACTGCTACATCTTTACCCTGTTTGGCATATTCTTTTTTGAGGCGCTGTGCAAATTGCCAGATAAAATCGGGGTAAGCGGGCATGCGGAGGTTTTGTTTTCTGCTCAGGTAGTTTGCCGGGTTTATGAAGGAGGAAACGCCGGTTTGCTTATCAAGAACCCTGAACTGTATTTCCCCGGTCCTGCTTCTCAGCATCATCCGCCAGCTCATCCTATGGCCTTCCTCTGTCCAGAGAACATCATCGCGGAACAGATGGTGGCGGAGTGGCAGAAGTAACTGTATAAGCAGGAAAACACCCCATCCAAACAGGATATAGTTCCGCAAGGAAGGGCGGTCTACTTTATCATTCAGGAGGGGGGGCTTATTTCTGAAAAAAATTTTTCTGACCGTTTCAGCTTCAAAGAAGAAAAGAGTGAATGTCAGTGACAAGTAAGGGAAGATCCCGATCTGGAAAACTATGGAATTAAACAGGTGGAAACCTACAGAACAGATAAAAGCAATTTTCCTGGAAGGTTTCCAGAGCAGGGCAGGCACAATTAGCAGATCGAACAGGATGCCAATGGCCCGTACGGCTTTTAAGACCCATTCCTGCTGCAGCCAATCGCCAATGAGATAGTAATTTGCCTTTGTTTGCATGAGGAGTTTAATAAAACTCAGATCGAGCCAGTCCCCGTATATTTTGGCAATTGCGGCGTAGGTATACACTATGAACAATTGCAGGACGACCAGCCATTTCACATAACTGTGCATACTATCGGCCGTTATTTCAGGTCTTGCCCTGGCATCCAGTGAATAACTGCGATGTGCAGGGAAAAAGCACATAAAAAGCGAGATGATGATAAGGAGGTAATAGTGATTGTTATAAGAGGTTTTTTGCATGAGGTAAACACCGGTCCAGAGGATAGTGAATCCGATCATGCTGTAACGGTATTTGAACCCTGCGGCAATGAATAATCCAAGTACTCCCATAAGGAAAAAGTACCCATACATCCCGGCTCCGGGCAAGGGCTGCAACCATTCGAATCCGATAAAACTAAAGGTGAAATCCGGTTCCACCAGGGTACGCCGGACCCATCCGGTAACAATAGCCCCGAAACATTCCAGGCTGATCAAAATTCCGAAGAAGATCCGGAAAACGATCAGGGGGCTGTTATCCATCCTCCGAAATAAAAACCGGTCGGACATTTATTTGGAAATTAAGTCGAGAGACGTTCGCCTGTCTTCTTCAAGCTGCTTTTTTAGTCCTTCCAGAGAGTCGAATTTATGTTCGTCCCGGATACGATCGGTAATGGCTACCTGTAATCTTTTCCCATAAAGGTCGCCGTTAAAGTCGAAAAAATGGATCTCAATACTTTTTTCGGTGCCGTTAACCGTTGGGTTAAACCCGATATTCATCATCCCGTAAACCATTTGCAGCCCGATATTGCTTCGCACCACATACACGCCATTCTTTGGGATGAGTTTATAGCTTTCAGCAATATGCAGGTTGGCAGTGGGAAAATCAAGTTGCCTTCCCAGGCCTTTTCCAATGGCAACTGTACCTGTAAGCAGGTACTCGTATCCCAGATAGGCGTTGGCAGTATGGATATCTCCCTCCGTAAGAGCCCTTCTTATTTTCGTGGAACTTACGGAAACATCGTCCACTTCCTGGGCAGGAATTTCTTCCACCTCAAAATCTAGCGTATCTCCAAACCCAACCAGGTCGGTGATATTTGCATTGCGGTTTCTGCCGAAGCGATGGTCATATCCAATAATGATCTTTTTTACCTTTAACTGGTTAACCAGAATATCGCGCACGAATTCCGTTGCCGAAAGCCGGGAGAAAGCCCTTGTAAAAGGGTGGACTATAAGGTAATCAAGCCCGATTTGCCCTAAGATCTGTTGCTTCTCTTCCAGGGTGTTAAGAAGCTTGATGTCTGTATCTTTTTGCAACACCATTCTGGGATGGGGGAAGAAAGTAAGCACCGTTGATTTTAATTGAAGGCCTTTCCCGGATTTTATAAGGCGTTCCAGTATTTTCCTATGGCCAACATGTACCCCGTCAAACGTTCCTATGGTAATTACTGTGGAATGCTTTTTATCGTAATTAGAAATGCTTTGTACTGTTACCACGCAGGAAAAATAATAAAAAGACTTACATTTAATTTTTTAAAATCCACTTAATGGATACAAAACTACGTCTAGTTTTATCAACAACCATACTATTTTTTTCCTTTTATGGCGTAGCACAAACTTCCTATTGGAAGCGCGACCTGACTACAGGCGCGGAAGTTTCCGGAATGATTAGTCGGATAGACGTACGAAAGGCGGATACCTACTCCCTCTCCTCCGATATTTTTGAAAAAGTACTGCCTTCGGCGACCTCACTGAAGCAAGGCCCGACCGTTGTTTATTTTCCGGATTCCAAGGGGCAGATGCTGCCATTTGAAGTTTGGGAAACCCCGGTACTCGCGCCAGGTTTGGCCGCCAGGTATCCCGGCATCCGTTCCTACAGCGGGCGCAACCTGAACAGGCCCGAAGAACGCATTCGGTTCAGCCTTTCGCACAAGGGCCTTCAGAGCATGCTGGTACAAGCCGGGGGACATCAAAATACCTATATGCAGAAAGTTCCCGGATCACAAAACCAATACCTGCTTTACCAACGGGATGATATGCCGGAAAGCGCGGAAGATTTTATCTGCCTTACCACCTCAGTTTTGGAAAAGGAAATATCTGCCGGCACAAGAAAGCTGGTAGACGACCAGCTACTAAGGAAGTACCGCATAGCCATTTCGGCTACCGGGGAATATACCCAATTTCACGGAGGGAGTATCCCTGATGCACTTGCTGCCATAAATGCGACTTTGACAAGGGTGAACGAAGTATTTGAAACAGACCTGGGAATTACCCTTGAACTGGTCGCCGATTCGGATCAGCTCATCTTCCTCGATGCCGCAACAGACCCCTATGGTGCCAACCTCAATAGCGAAGTACAAACCACCCTCACCAACACCATTGGTGAAGCTGGTTACGATGTAGGCCACTTATTCCATCGGGCAAACAATTCCGGGAATGCCGGCTTTATAGGATCCGTATGCAAGGATAATCAGAAGGGCAGCGGTTATTCATCGGCCCAGGCCCCGGAAGGCGATACGTTCGATCTCGATTTTGTAGCTCATGAGATAGGGCATCAGTTTGGTGCCAATCACACCTGGTCCTTCGAATCGGAAGGAACCGAGGTGCAGGCAGAACCGGGCAGCGGGAGTACTATAATGGGTTATGCCGGGATTGTAGACGGGCAAAATGTACAGCCAAACGGAGATGATTATTTCCATTACTTCAGCATCCTGCAGATTAATGGCTATGTTCAAACGGTGAGCTGCGGGGAGGCCTTGGCCATCAGCAATAACCCCCCCGTTGTTAATCCGCTGGGCGATTTTATTGTTCCCAGGGGAACTGCCTTCGTATTAACGGGAACAGCCATGGATCCGGATATGTCAGATGTTCTTACCTATTGTTGGGAACAAATAGATAACGGGGTGGTTACTGCAGCAAGTTTCGGACCTGCCAACCCAACCGGCGCCAACTTCAGGTCACGCAGGCCGGATACGGTGCCATACCGCTATTTTCCCAGACTGGAAGAGGTGCTCCAGGGGAATCTTAAACAAGCCAATCCCGAAATTAATTCTGCCTGGGAAACCGTTGCAGAGGTAGAACGGGATATGAACTTTGCCCTTAGCGTACGGGACAACGCGCAGGGGGGGGGTCAGGTGGGATCAGACCTTGTTGAAGTTCGGGTTATAAACAATGCCGGCCCGTTCAGGGTGAACTCCCAGGAAGGGGGCGAAAGCTATATGGCGGGTAGCCTTCAGACTATCAATTGGGAAGTTGCAGGCACAAATACCGGTCTTGTTAATGCACAGGAGGTTGATATTTACCTTTCCACAGATGGAGGGCTAAGTTTTCCTTTACAATTGGCTGATGCCACTCTGAATGACGGCTCGCATGAAGTCCTGATCCCGGGCGTGGCAACTACCGCCGCCCGCATTATGGTGAAAGCCAATGACAACATTTTCTTTGCAGTAAACGAAGGCAATTTCAGTATAATCGAAAGCCAGGTAGTGTTGCAATTCACCCAGCTGGAGTACCGTGTCTGCCAGCCAATAGGTCTGCAAATCCTATTCGCGTATGAAACCTTTGCCGGCTTTAATGAAGAGGTAACCTTTAGTGCAAGCGGGCTTCCGGCTGCCCTGGGAGTAAGCTTTACACCGGAAACTGCCGTTGAAGCCATCAATCCTGTAGCCCTGAGTATAACAAACACAGACCAGGTGCTTCCCGGCATTTACCCACTTACGGTTACTGCCACTTCTGCAAGCCTCAGCAGGCAGGTGGATTTGCAGCTTCAGATTCTAGACGACACTTTTGAAACCATTGTCCTGAATACCCCTTCAGACGGTGCGGCGAATATTAGTCAGAATTCCATACTTCAATGGCAAGACAATCCCGCTCATACCTCCTATGAGCTGGAAATAGCTGCCGATCCGGCATTCGCAACCATTGTGGAAACTGCCAGTATTCTATTTAATGATTACAGGCCATTGGCTCTGGAACCGGCCACCACGTATTACTGGCGGGTAAAACCATTAAACGCCTGCGGGGAGGGGGAATTCTCCACCCCTTTCAGTTTCAGCACCATCCCGGTTAATTGCCAAACAAGGGAGGCAGAAGACTTACCCATCCCGATTTCTTCGGTGGGCACACCTCAGATTGAGGCAATTGTTACCTTTCTGGACGACCTGCCCGTTTCTGATGTGAATGTGAACGTAAACCTGGACCATACCTTTCTTGGCGATCTGGTACTCACCCTTGTTTCCCCGCAAGGAACTGAGGTGATACTTACTTCCAATTCCTGCGGGGAATTCAGTAATATAGGTGCCGTATTTGACGATGACGCCATGCCTTTTTTATGCGGAAACAATCCAGCCATAGCAGGAACCGTGAAGCCCCTGGGTTCTCTTGCCACCTTTAATGGCGAATCGGCCTTCGGGAACTGGACCCTTATAGTTTCCGATACGGCGCCGGCTGACGGGGGTGCGCTCAACGACTTTAGCCTGGAAATTTGTGTTGAAGGCAATTTCAGGCCTGATGCCGACGCGGACGGAGTTTTTGATGACGGGGACGATCTTTGTCCCGGGACCCCACCCGGAACCGAAGTAACCCCTGATGGCTGCCCGGTATACCGTTTCGATCCTGAGAATTTCAGACTTGCCCTAAGCAGTGAAACCTGTATCCCAAGCAATAATGGTTCCATAGAAATCACGGCCAATGAAGTAATGGACTATACCGTCACGGTAAGCGGTCCGGGGACAAATGTGACGGATGAATTCAGCACGATTTACGAACTTGGCGACCTTGCTTCCGGTACTTACAGTATCTGCATAAACGGAACTGATGGAATTGTTGATTTTGAACCTTATTGTTTTGAGGTGAACATTGGTCAACCCGAACCCCTGACGGTTTCAAGAACGCTTACGGCGGACGGGCAACAGGCGGTCCTGAGACTGAACGGGTCCAACTTATACCTCATAGAATTAAACGGGGTACTGCAGCAGGTGACTGCCGCTGAAATCGTACTTGACCTCAAGGAAGGAGACAACGCCCTGAAAGTGCACACCACCCTGCCATGCCAGGGGGAATACAGTGAAAAGATATATGTGCCGCGAAGCCCGGTACTATTCCCTAACCCATTTAATGAGGAACTAACCATTTATACCGGGACCCCCGCAGGTGAAATTGAAGTCGCCGTTTTTGATGCCGGGGGCAGTTTGCTTGAAAGGAACAAACATCGAGCGGACGCGGGGGAGATCAGGCTCAATTTCGGCGGAAGGCCTTCAGGGGTATACCTGATTGGGTTGACGGGCAGTGATTTCACAGCTACCTTTAAAGTCGTAAAAAGATGAGGCCACTAGTTATTATGCTGGCTGTGTTATGCCTCGGGGCATGCGGGAAGGACTCTCCCAATCCGCCCTCTGCAGCAAAATTGTTATTTCCCGAACTTAATTCGGAATGTACAACGGGGGTCGACCTGAATGAAACTACCAGCAGGGTGGAATTCCTCTGGCAGAAGGCGGCGGACACCGACACTTACGAGCTTCGGGTTACACATCTCATGACAAATGTTACCCAGACGGTGAGTACAGCCCAGTTAAGTGCGGAGCTGCCGCTGCAAAAAGGCGCGCCTTATTCCTGGGTAGTCATTAGCCGCAATACGGAAACCCAGGAGACGGCGATTAGCAGTAGCTGGCGGTTTTACAACGCCGGGTCGGTTCGTTCCTACGCCCCATTCCCTGCAGAGATCATTGCGCCCAAATCCGGGGCCACCCTGTTCCGGGATATCAATAGTGAAGTGGTACTGGAATGGGTCGGGGTTGATATAGACAATGATATAGCAGGTTACGAGTTGTACTTTTCGACAGTTAACCCCCCGGTCCTGTTTTCGGAGCCGACAGCAAGCACAACCAGCATTAAAGTGAGTGTACTGGCCAATACGGTATATTACTGGAAGATCATTACCACAGATAGTGAAGGAAACCGTTCCGATTCGGGGGTCTATGGTTTTAAAGTATTATAAATTCCTGCTAAGTGCCGTTAAACTGATCCATGGTTATTTTGGGTCCGGCAAGCACAAAAGAGAGCAACATGTCGGTTACCCTTCTCAAACGTTCTGCCATGGCTGTTTGCTGCTCTTCATTCCAGGCGCTTAATACATAATCCACCTGTTGGCCCTTTGGAAAATCGGATCCCACCCCGAAACGCAGCCGGTGGTAATTGTCGTGTTGGAGGTGCTGTTGTATATCCCTGAGACCGTTATGGCCCCCATCGCTCCCTTTTGCTTTTAGCCTGAGTGTGCCGAAAGGAAGGTTAATATCGTCGGCAATGACCAGTACGTTCCCGAGAGGGATTTTTTCCTTGTCCATCCAGTATTTCAGGGCTTTACCGCTCCTGTTCATATAAGTGGAAGGTTTGA
>CAYSVQ010000145.1:0-11967 GCA_964434565.1 uncultured Flavobacteriaceae bacterium
ACAATATCACCAGCCTGGGATACGGCAGCAATGATTTCAAGAACAAATGGGGAGACCGTGAACTGGCAGATGACTGGCGCTGGAGCAATAAAAACCGGCTGCAATTATCAGCGGAACCGGGAGTCAACACCGAAGCGATAACAAGCAACCCTGAGGACGCAACAAGGGGTGAGGAACGCTTTTCCGTTGAATACTACCTTGAAAGGATTCCAAAAGCGGAATCTTATATAGACAGCCTGAAGACGGAAAGGAATTTTGCTAATTACCAGCTTGGCCTTATCTATAAGGAAAAATTCAACGAGAACTTCCTTGCCGCACAACGCCTCGAAAGTGTGCTGAATTCCGAACCCAACGAACGTTTGATTTTACCCTCCAAATACAACCTCTATAAAATTTATGAGATGGAAGGAAGCCCCCTGGCGCTATCCATGAAAGAGGATATTATAAAGAACCACTCAGATTCACGATACGCCGAGATCCTGCTTAACCCTGCTGCCATACTGACTGAAGCTTCAGACAGCCCTGAAGCACGGTATGCGCAGCTGTTTAAGAAGTTTGAGGAACAGGACTTCCTGGCGGTAATCACCGGGGCAGAAAGAAATATACAGGAGTTTACCGGTGATCCTATGCTACCTAAATTTGAGATGCTGAAGGCAAACGCAATTGGCAGGCTGCAGGGGTTTGAGCCTTTTAAGGAGGCTTTAAACTATGTAGCTCTGAATTATCCAAACCGGGCCGAAGGAGTCAAGGCGCAACAAATGATCGCGGAACAGCTTCCAAAACTCGAACTAAGGGAGTTCAATCATGATGCAACCATCTCGGGCACTGCTAACTGGAAAGTGGTCTTCCCGTTCAAGAGCCAGAAGAAACCGGAGGCAGCACGGTTGAAGGAACGTCTGGAAGAGGCGATAAAGGAGCTTAGATACAGGAATACAATTTCCATGGACCTCTACGATCTTGAGACCTATTTTGTTGTGGTACACAGATTTCCGTCTATGGACTTTGCACAGGGATTTGTAGAACTTCTAAAAATAAACAAGGATTACAATATTGATCTTCAGAATTTTGTAATTTTATCATCCAACTACAAGATCGTCCAGGTACACAAGAACTTACAGGAATACACTAATGAAGTTATAACCCCAAAACCATGAACGGCATGTTTTCAGAAAACAAAAAACCTAGAACTATGAATGAATTAGGAGGACAACCCAACAGAATTGAAAAGAACACCAGAATAAAAGGTGAAATTACATCGGAAGCTGATTTCAGGATCGATGGCAAGTTAGACGGCAATGTAAAAACTTCGGGGAAGGTGGTCATTGGAAAGGATGGCTACATACACGGAAAAGTGGAATGTGTTAACGCCGATATAGAAGGAAATTTTAACGGAGAACTCCTGGTGTCAGAATTGCTGTCCCTTAAATCATCGGCGGTAATTGAAGGAACTGTTATCGTTGCTAAATTGTCTGTAGAACCCGGGGCCACTTTTAATGCCAGCTGCACCATGAAAGGAAAAGGAGGCATTGCCAGTGCCGCATCCTCTGCAAGCACATCGGGTGGCATCTCCACCAGTGGGGCAGGCATTCCAGCTTCATCCGGTAGTTCGGACACCAAATCGGATATCCGGAACAGCGGGAAGGAAACTGCAAAAATTTGAAGGAATTCTGCAGCCGGCCTGTTTGATTATTCCATTCAGCACTAGTCTGCGGCAGTCGCTGAATCACCGATATGTACACAGCAGAAACATTACAGGCATTCAGGGAATGAATTCTGAAAAAGAAAATCGCGGAGATAATAAGAGTCGGCTCGATACCTGGATCAAATTCAGCAATATTGGCCTCCAGATGGCGATAATCATTGGCGGGATGGCTTACCTTGGGGTATGGCTGGACGAAAAATATCCAAACCGCTATTCGGCCTATACAGTCATCTGTTCATTATTTGGTGTATTTGCCGCTCTTTATAACGTATTCAGGCAGGTAAGAAACATGAATGATTGACGCCGGGAGAGCGTGGAATGCCAATTACAGATGACGAGACTAATCGGTGAATTTTTATGGAAACTGTTGTTGTTTACAGCAGCATGTTTCTCACTACACTATTTCCTGCAACTGTATCTTTCCAGGTATTTTAACTTTTACCTGCCCCTGTGGCAGGTCTATATGTTTTTGGGCCTGCTCACCCTTTCGGGCTACTTCCTGGTGTTGCTGGTTCATCAGCGGGATTCCGAAAAAACAGGCATGGCTTTTATTGCCATCGGCTTCCTGAAAATGCTGGCCGCTATCCTCTTCCTCTATCCGCTGATCGCTTCAGAAAATAACCAATTGCTGGTGCAGGTACTTGCCTTTTTTGTACCGTATTTCTTCTTCCTTGGATTTGATACGTATTTTACCATTCGGTTGATTTCCAAAAAATAGCATTTTTAGCCCTGTAACCCTTAGGATGAACCTCCAAAAAATTACTGTAATTACCTTTCAGGTGTGAATAAAATATGTACTTTTGCACGGAAATTTTGAGGTTGCCCGAAGTTACCTTAAAACAATGTGTATGAGCATACAAAACACGACCAGAGTACTTGTGGGTGGCTTCCTGCTGGCTTTATTGCCATGGAGCGGTTTTGCGGCCACTTCAGACCCCCAGGAAGCATCTGAAAAAAAGGAATTCAACCCCGCCGAACTCGCCATGGAACACGTGTTGGATTCCCACGAATGGCACATCGCCGATTATAATGGCCAGAGCTACTCCATCTCCCTTCCTGTAATTCTTTGGGACAACGGATTGAAAGTATTTATGTCTTCAGGGTTCGATCATGGCCACAGTGTGGTTGAACAAGGGGGCGAACATTATGTGATTTCACATGAAACCATATACAAAACAGACGCCGAAGGCACTTTATACCTCGACCCGGAAGGGCATCCTTCCAATGAGAAACCCCTGGATTTTTCCATTACAAAGAATGTGGCGTCCATGTTCATTTCCGTCTTGTTATTGCTGGCTATCTTTATAGGGGCTGCAAGAAGCTATGACGGCGCGAAGGTACCAAAGGGCATTGCGGGGTTTGTAGAACCGCTGATTGTCTTCGTACGCGACGACATTGCCAGGAACAATATCGGGGAAAAGAAATACAAAAAATTTCTACCCTACCTCTTAACGGTATTCTTCTTTATCTGGATCAATAACCTTATCGGGTTATTGCCCATACCCCCCGGGGGCGGTGCAAATGTTACAGGAAATATTGCCGTGACCATGGTGCTGGCACTTTTCACCTTTGTGCTTACAACCATACATGGCAACAAGGATTACTGGAAGCATATTCTTTGGATGCCCGGGGTTCCGGTAGCCGTAAAACCTTTGCTGGCGGTGGTTGAATTTCTTGGGATCTTCACCAAGCCTTTTGCCCTGATGATCCGATTGTTCGCCAACATTACCGCGGGGCATATCATCATCTTGAGCCTACTGTCGCTCATCTTTATTTTTGAGACGGAGTGGGCCTCCATAGCTTCCGTACCATTTGTGATTTTCATGAGTTGTATAGAGTTGCTGGTGGCCCTGTTGCAGGCATATATTTTTACGCTGCTTTCGGCATTGTTCATCGGATTGGCAGTGCAGGAGCATGAACATCATTGACAGATAGAGTTTTTGTTTAATTTAAATACGTAAGAATGGGAGCAATTGGAGCAGGATTAGCAGTGATAGGAGCCGGGATCGGCATCGGATTGATCGGTGGCCGTGCCATGGAAGCTATCGCGAGACAGCCTGAAGCAACTTCAAAAATTCAGACCAACATGATCATTGCCGCCGCCCTTGTTGAAGGGGCTGCGCTTTTCGCAGTGGTGGTAGGTTTGATCGCCGTTAACACCGGCGCTTAAGTTGCAAAACTTACCGGCCCCCTGGGGGTTGCCTTTGGGGCCGGTTTTTAATAAACAAAAAACAACTGATATATGGATTTAGTTACTCCTGGAATAGGACTCATATTTTGGTCTACCATTACCTTTATTCTTCTTTTATGGTTGTTAAAGCGTTATGCCTGGAAACCAATTCTTGGCGCCGTAAAATCCAGGGAAGAATCTATTAAGAGCGCCCTTGCAGCAGCAGAGGATGCGAAAAAGGAAATGCAGAACCTTACGGCCGATAGTGAAAAACTTCTGAAGGAAGCACGTGCGGAACGTGAGGCCATGCTGAAGGAGGCCCGTGAGATCAGGGAAAAAATTGTGGCAGATGCCAGGGATCTTGCCCGGACTGAAGGCGATAAAATGATAGTACAGGCACAGGCAACCATTGAAAGTGAAAAAAAGGCGGCCGTGGCGGATATCAGGAATCAGGTAGCCGAATTGTCTGTGGCCATTGCCGAAAAGGTGCTTAAGGAAAAGTTTTCCGATAAGGCCAAACAGCTCGACCTCGTAGATAACATGCTGGACGACATTAAACTGAATTAAGCAGGAATATGAAACATTCCAGAGCAGCCATTCGCTACGCTAAAGCCACCCTTGAGTTTGCCGGGGAACAAAAGGTTGTGGAGCCCGTGGAAAGGGATATGCGCAATATTCTAAAAACGATTTCCGAGTACCCGTCCCTGCGCGAGATGCTGGCCAGTCCGGTTGTGGAAGGGTCGGTCAAGAAAAGGACATTGAATACGGTATTCAGCGGACAACATGCGGTTTCCGAAGGCTTGATCTCACTTCTTGTGGATAATAAAAGGATTTCCCTATTGAATGAAGTTGCCCTGAAATTTGTGGTCCTTCACGAGCAATTAAAAGGCAGGGAAATTGCCTATATTACCACAGCTGTGCCGTTGACTACGGAAATGGAAAAAAAGGCACTGGCAAAGCTTTCCAGTATTACAGACAGGAAACTTACCCTCGAAAATAAAGTGGACAAGGATATACTCGGAGGTTTCGTACTCCGGGTAGGAGATATACAATACGATGCAAGTATTGCCTCCAGACTTAACGCAGTAAAAAGAGAATTTACAAAGAGTTTATAACTTTTGGATCCGTCATGAAAGCAGGCGGTCCGTATTTTATACTGAAATCTAATGGCAGAAGTAAAAGCCGCTGAAGTATCAGCAATTTTAAAGAAACAACTGGAAGGTTTTGAATCTACGGCATCTCTTGATGAAGTAGGGACCGTTCTACAGATCGGAGACGGTATTGCAAGGGTTTACGGCCTTTCTAATGTGCAGTACGGAGAGTTAGTGGAATTTGAGGGAGGTCTCGAAGGCATTGTGCTTAACCTGGAGGAAGATAATGTGGGAGTTGTGCTACTTGGGCCTTTTAAACACATCAGGGAAGGGGCAACCGTAAAACGGACAAAGCGCATCACCTCTATCAATGTTGGGGAAGGAATTGTTGGCCGTGTGGTAAACACCCTTGGTCACCCTATCGATGGCAAAGGACCTGTTTCGGGAAAATTGTTCGAAATGCCCCTTGAAAGAAAGGCGCCCGGAGTAATTTTTCGGCAGCCGGTAAACGAACCGCTTCAAACAGGAATAAAGGCAATAGATGCTATGATCCCGGTTGGGAGGGGACAGCGCGAGCTGGTAATCGGCGACCGGCAAACCGGGAAAACCACAGTTTGTATCGATACTATCCTTAACCAAAAAGAGTTCTATGATGCCGGGCATCCGGTATATTGCATTTATGTGGCTGTTGGTCAGAAGGCCTCTACAGTGGCCGCCATCGCCAAGACCCTTGAAGACCGTGGCGCCCTTGCCTATACAACCATTGTTGCGGCAAATGCATCCGATCCGGCGCCCATGCAGGTATATGCGCCTTTTGCAGGTGCCGCTATCGGTGAGTATTTCCGGGATACCGGTCGGCCTGCACTGATTATTTTTGACGACCTTTCAAAGCAAGCGGTGGCTTACCGTGAGGTATCGCTGTTGTTGCGTCGCCCACCGGGGAGGGAAGCATATCCCGGCGACGTGTTCTACCTGCATTCACGTTTGCTGGAGCGGGCCGCGAAGATCATTAACGACGACGCAATTGCAAAGAGTATGAACGACCTGCCTGAAGTGTTGAAGGGATTGGTAAAAGGGGGCGGTTCCTTAACGGCCCTCCCGATTATCGAAACCCAGGCTGGCGACGTATCAGCATATATCCCAACCAATGTTATCTCCATTACGGATGGGCAGATCTTCCTGGAGCAGGACTTATTCAACCAGGGGGTACGCCCGGCTATCAACGTGGGGATATCGGTTTCCAGGGTAGGCGGTAACGCCCAGATAAAGTCTATGAAAAAAGTGGCGGGGACCCTGAAGCTCGACCAGGCCCAGTTCAGGGAACTGGAAGCTTTTGCCAAGTTTGGTTCCGATCTGGATGCAGCCACCCTGAATGTCATAGAAAAAGGACGGCGAAACGTTGAAATCCTGAAACAGGCCCAAAACGACCCCTATCCGGTGGAAGACCAGATTGCTATTATTTACGCTGGCTCCAAAAACCTTCTTCGCGATGTTCCCGTTGATAAGGTTAAGGAATTTGAGAAAGATTACCTGGAATTCCTGAAAGCCAAACACCGTGATGTTCTGGATGCCCTCAAAGCTGGCAAACTTACTGATGAGGTAACCGATACGCTTGGGGCGGTTTGTAAAGACCTGGCAGGAAAATATAAGAAATAGGCAAGGGCTTAAAGGGCGCAGACACGGATGGGCGAACTAGCGTTCAGCGTCCTCGGTGTACTACCCCGCTGAAAGTATAGCAAATGGCAAACTTAAAGGAAATACGGAACAGGATAACATCGGTGAATTCAACCATGCAGATCACCAGTGCCATGAAAATGGTGTCGGCGGCAAAGTTGAAAAAAGCTCAGGATGCAATTACGGCCATGCGGCCTTATGCAGATAAGCTTACCGAGCTCCTTGGAAACCTTAGTGCCAGCCTGGATGAGGATAGTGGCAGCAGGTACTCGGGGCATAGGGAGGTGAACAAGGTGCTCGTTGTGGCCATTAACTCCAACAGGGGGCTGTGCGGTGCATTTAACACCAATATTATCAAACAATGCGTATCCCTGCTTCATGGCACCTATGGAGATAAACATCTTGATTATTTCACGATTGGCAAGAAGGCCAAAGACCTGTTAAAAAAGCGGCATAGGGTAGTTGCAGACCATAGCGGGGTTTATGAAGATCTTAATTTCGAAGCTGTTGCAGCAATTGCACAATCCCTGATGGAGCTCTATGCGGATGGCAGCTATGACAGGATCGTCCTGGTATACAACAAGTTCAAAAATGCCGCCACCCAACAGGTAATGACGGAACAGTTTCTGCCCATCGCCCCTCTCGCAGGGGAAGCAGGCCCCCAGGCAGATTATATTTTCGAACCCGGGAAGGAGGAAATCGTGGAACAATTAATCCCGAAATCGCTCAAGACCCAATTGTATAAGGCAATAAGGGACTCCTTTGCCAGTGAACACGGTGCCAGGATGACCGCTATGCACAAGGCAACAGATAATGCCAAGGAGTTGAGAGACCAGCTAAAACTTACTTATAACAAGGCCAGGCAGGCCGCCATAACCAACGAAATCCTGGAGATCGTGGGTGGGGCCGAAGCACTTAATAAATAATATTACAAGTTATTAGCATGACCCCGCTCTAAGCGGGGTTTTTTGTATTTAGTATTTAGCTTGTTTTATGCCCGGACAATCTGATTGTTTTTATCGGCAGGACCTAATAAGGCTGTACAGGATAAACCTGAACACGAAGTTTCACATACCGGCCTTCTTATGGGTTGTGAGCCGGTCTTGCTACAGCAAACCTGAAAATACAGGAACGCGATCAATCGTAGTAAGGAGAGAAAACCTGCTTTGTTTGACGCGTATAAATACCTACT
Source organism: uncultured Flavobacteriaceae bacterium (assembly GCA_964434565.1). Classification (GTDB taxonomy): domain Bacteria; phylum Bacteroidota; class Bacteroidia; order Flavobacteriales; family Flavobacteriaceae; genus Zeaxanthinibacter. The sequence continues at coordinate 7,830 of CAYSVQ010000145.1, forward strand.
TTTAAACGCTATCTAACGCAAGCGCCGTTGAGTCTGTTTCAGAAACTTTTCAAGCAAACAATTATCTATGGTTTAGCCACAGTGCTGCCCAGAATGCTTTCCTTCATCCTGATTCCTGTTTATACAAAGGTTATGCCACCTGGTCACTATGGGGAAGTGACATTGATTTTCGCCTGGTTTGCCATCTTTAACGTGATATTGGCTTATGGGATGGAAACCGCTTTTTTCCGCTTTTACAATACCGATGCGGAGAAAAAAACAGTGGTCTCAACCGCCTTGATCTCTCTTACGGCTTCCACCGCGCTTTTTATGGGGGTTGCCTTCATATTCAAACAGGGAATGGCCGATTTCCTGAATATAGATCCGCGCTATATCGAATATGTAATTTATATCCTGGTACTGGACGCCCTGGCGATCGTGCCTTTTGCCTGGCTAAGGGCAAGGGAAAAGGCTACCCGCTATGCATTTGTAAAGATTGCCAATGTGGGGCTCAACCTGGGCCTTAATGTCTTCTTTCTGCTCATGTTACCGGACCTGGCGGAAAATAATCCGGGAACCCTGTTGGCAAGGCTGTATATCCCCGACTTTGAAATCTCCTATATCTTTATTTCAAACCTGATTGCAAGCGCCTGTACCCTCCTGATGATGGGAAGGCTTTATTTTCAGCCTCCCTATATCTTTGATAAGGCGCTGTTTAAGAAAATGCTCTGGTATGGTCTGCCCGTAATGATTGCGGGGATTGCATTTACGATCAACGAGGTATTCGACCGGATACTACTTGCTGAACTCTTGCCTGAAGATATTGCCAAGAGTGAGATTGGGAAGTATTCGGCCTGTTATAAACTTGCCCTTTTTATGACCCTGTTTGCCACCGCATTCAGGTTAGGCATAGAACCTTTCTTTTTTAGTCATTCAAAAACGGAACAACCGGAAAAGGCATATGCGGAGATCACCAATTATTTTGTGATCCTGGGAAGCATTATCCTGCTTGGTGTAGTTGTGTTTGCCGATTTGCTTAAGATTATCTTCATACAGGATGAAGCCTACTGGGAAGCCATGGCCATTGTACCTGTAATTGTCCTCGCAAGTTTCTGCCTTGGCATTTACCATAACCTTTCTGTATGGTATAAAGTAACAGACAGGACCCGTTTCGGGGCCTACTTCTCGATGACAGGTGCTGTGGTTACCATTGCTATCAACTACTTTTTTATCCCCCAAATAGGATATTACGCTTCTGCCATTGCCACTCTGGTAGCTTATGGAAGTATGATGTGCCTGTCTTATTACTATGGAAGGAAATACTATCCCATTCCCTATAACTTCAGGAAGATCTTCTTTTACTTTTCAGTTTCCCTGATCCTCGCAGGCTTATCATTCTATTTTTTTAACAGAAATTTGGTTATAGGGAGCCTCTTTCTTTTACTATTTTTAGTCCTGGTCTATAGGATGGAGAATGAGCGTCTTAAAAAGATTTTTTTAAACCGTATGCGATGAAGATAAAAATTGTGAACAGATCGGCCTATGACCTTCCTTCCTATGAAACCCCTGCTTCTGCCGGGATGGACCTTCGGGCCAATATTTCCGGGCCTGTTACGTTACAATCATTAGAGAGGATACTTATCCCCACGGGCTTGTTTATCGAACTTCCGGAGGGTTTTGAAGCCCAGGTGCGGCCGCGAAGCGGACTTGCGGCAAGAAAGGGAATCACTGTCCTCAACAGTCCCGGTACTATTGATGCGGATTACAGGGGTGAGGTTGGCGTGATTTTGGTAAATCTTTCCAATGAGAGCTTTACTGTAAACCCTGGAGACCGGGTGGCACAAATGGTGGTCGCCAGACACGAGCGGGCAGAATGGGACCAAACGGAAGCCCTGTCGGCTACGGAAAGGGGAGCCGGGGGTTTCGGAAGTACGGGAAAATCCTGAGGCATCTCCCGGCCACGATCCGTTATTATATGCTTTCACTATGAAACAACTGGCATACATATTGCTGTTCCTGCTGGGTGCCATTGGCTTCCAGCATAGCCTGTACGGGCAGGAAGAGGAAAGTGCTGCTGTTTCCATGGAAGGGAATACGGACGATTTCCAGGAAAGTTTCTTTGAGGCACTAAAGCAGAAGGGGATAGAAAATTACGACAAGGCCGTTAACCACCTTTTGGAATGCAGGCGATTGGATCCGGCAAATCCGGTCGTTGCCCACGAACTTGCAAAAGCCTATCGGGCGAACGGGCAACTGCAGCCTGCGTTGGAATACGGGATAGAAGCACTGAATGCCGAACCCGCAAATCTCTGGTATCTGGAAACTCTTGTTGCACTTAACAGGCAGCAGGGGAGCACTATAGAGGCGATAAAGAACAGGATACCCTATGCCAATAACATCCTTAGGGAGAACCTCGCCAGGGTGTATTATCGCAGGAATGAATACCAGGCAGCGCTTGAAGTTTTACAGGAATTGGAAAAGACCGGATTTTCGGAACAGCTGACGGCGATTATCAGCGATTCCCTCAGACAAAACGAAAAGGAGGCTGAAACGCCGGCAGAAGCTGAAAATCCCATGGAGGCATACCGGCGCGAATTAGGGCAACTGCTGGAGAATGAATCCTACGAAACCCTGGAAGCGCTTTCTTTGGAGGCAATGGAAAGCTTTCCGGCCTTTCCCTACTTCTACTATGTAAGGGGTATGGTATTAAATCATAACGGACAATACCAGGCTGCGGCATTCGTACTGGAAGAAGGGTTGGATTACCTTCTGGATGATGCCAGCCTGGAGGTTAAAATGTATAAAGCACTGGCAGTTGCTTTTAACGGCATGGGAAATATTTCGAAGGCAAATATGTATCTTAGCAAAATAAAATCAGGGTCTTAAAGCTATGAAGGGACGTACAACTTATTGGCGGCCATGGCTGCTTTCGGTAACCCTGAGCGTGGTGCTGTTTTCCTGCAAATCTGCAGGGAAGCTTACTGGCGGCACTATAGATGAAAATCTCTCCGCAAAAACCATCATAAGGAATCACTATAGAAGCCAGCCCGATTTCAGAACCCTGAGCGGCAGGATGCGGATTGATTATTCCGATGGCGAAGATTCCCACTCCTTCAATGTAAGCCTCAGGATGGAAAAGGATAAAGCCATCTGGATCAGCGCCCCGCTCGGGGTGGTAAAAGCATATATTACCCCCACCCGTGTTTCCTTTTACAACAAACTGCAAAACGAATATTTTGATGGCGATTTTGCATACCTGAGCAAATTTCTCGGGACAGATCTTGATTTTGAAAAAGTGCAGAACCTGCTTTTAGGGCAAGCCCTTTTCGATCTGAGGGACGGAAAATTCAACGCGAGCGTGAACCAGGCTTCCTATGAATTGAAGCCAAGTGAAGAACAGGCACTTTTCAAGATTTTCTACCGCATAGAACCTGGAAATTTCAAGCTGGCGGCACAACAGATATCACAACCTCTCAGCAAAAGACTTCTTGAAATACGATATACAGATTACCAGGAGAACGGGAACGAAATCCTTCCCGGAGAAATCGGGATAACAGCCATTGATACAGATCAGAGAAACGTGATCGGGCTGGCCTACAGGAATGTTGAATTAAACCGCCCGCTAAACTTTCCTTATGAGATACCAGGTGGGTACGAAGAGATCCTTCTGAAATAAGATGAGGTTGATTATTACATATCGTATTCGTTATATCATTCTTATATTCCTTTTGCTTAACACTGTAACAGTACCTGCCCAGACAGATGAACAGAAGGCGCTGGAGGCTAAACGGGAACAGTTGCAAAAGGAAATAGATGAGATAAACCGTTTGCTTTTTGCCGAACGCAAGGAAAAGGGAACAGTCCTCGACCAGATGGAGGCGCTGGACCAAAGGATAAATGTACGGCAACAACTCATCCGGGTTACCAATCAGCAATCTAACCTTCTTAACAGGCAAATCAACGCCAACATTCGTAATATTTCGCAATTAAGAGAGGAACTTGAAAGCCTTAAGGAGGAATATGCCAAAATGATCCGGAAATCTTACCAGAACCGTACCCGGCAAAGCCGCCTTATGTTCCTGCTTTCGTCTGAAGATTTTTTCCAGGCGTTCAAACGGCTGCAATATATGAAGCAGTATACAGATTACCGCCGGGAACA
>CAYSVQ010000146.1:0-20946 GCA_964434565.1 uncultured Flavobacteriaceae bacterium
TTGACCTCGTCCATAAAGGTCCTGATCTTTTCTTCCATAATTTCCATAAAAGAATGGGTATTTGCTTTTGTTATTAGCCTGACCAACCTGATCTTCAGTACACTGACTTCGGCCTGACAGGAATATGGGATTTAAGTATTAATAATATAGCGGCAAAATTATATTATTTCTATAATTTTTAACGCTCTATTTTTAATATTTCACAATGATTGATTTGTTGTGAATGGATTCCACCACGCCCGATCGATCTCCAGGGGCAATATTGGCTAAAATGCACTGATTAACCTATAGCCTGTTCCAAGTCGGCAATAAGGTCATCAACGTCTTCTATTCCAACACTCAGGCGAATAAGGGCATCTACCACCCCGCTTTTTTCCCGCTCTTCCTTCGGAATGCTTGCATGGGTCATGCTTGCCGGATGGCCGGCAAGGCTTTCTACACCACCCAGTGATTCGGCAAGGGTAAAAACCCGGAGCTTCTCCACAATGGCAACAGCTTCCTTAAACCCACCACCTTTGGGGATAAAGGAAATCATACCTCCGAAATCGCGCATCTGGTCCCTGGCCACCTGATGGTTGGGGTGATCCTCAAAACCGGGCCAGAAGACCTTTTCGATTTTGGGGTGGCCCTTAAGGTAATGGGCAACTACCTTCCCGTTTTCGCAATGCCTTTGAATCCGGACATGCAGTGTTTTTATCCCCCTGAGGGTTAGAAAACTGTCCATAGGGCCGCATACAGCCCCGCTGGCATTCTGAATAAAGTAGAGCTTGTCTGCCAGTTCCTTATCCTTCACTACCAATGCCCCTACCACCACATCGCTGTGCCCGCCCAGGTATTTTGTTGCCGAATGCATAACTATGTCGGCCCCGAGGTCCAGAGGTTGCTGCAAATAAGGGGTTGCAAAAGTATTGTCGACAGCCAGTAACAAGCCATACTTTTTAGCCATTGCAGCAACCCCCTTTAAATCAATTATATTCATCATCGGATTTGTAGGCGTTTCCACCCACAGCAGCCGTGTATTTTTATTGATGCGGCTTTCTATGGCTTCAAGGTCCTGCATGCCCACAAAATGGAACCCTATCCCGTACTTGCTGAATACTTTTGTGAAGAGCCTGTAACTGCCCCCATACAAATCGTTGGTAGATACCACCTCATCCCCGGGATCCAGTAACTTTATAACAGCGTCCATTGCTGCCAGCCCACTCGCGAAAGCAAGGCCAAAGTTCCCGTTCTCTATGCTCGCGAGCGAAGCCTCGAGGGCCGCCCTGGTTGGGTTTCCGCTACGCGAATATTCATAGCCGCGGTGGCCGCCAGGAGTGGTTTGCGCGTAGGTGGAAGTCTGATAAACCGGGGGCATTACAGCCCCGTAAGCCTTATCGGGCTCCTGCCCTCCATGAATGGTTTTCGTATTGAATTTTAGCCCTTTTTCCTTCATAATATATAATTAATCATGCAAAGGTATCGTTATTGTTCAGAGTAAGCAATCAAATTGATTTTGTAGCTTCGCGCAACACAAAGCCCTTCCGGTAATGTCAAGAATTATTTTATACCTGTTTTTTGTGCTTCTGCTTGCCTGTGGGCGGGATAAGACTCTTCAATATAAAACCATCAACCTTGACAGTGGAGGGGCAACCGAAGTAAAGCTTGCCCTTCCCGAGGCCCAGGGGAACACCAAACTCGCCAAAGCTATTAACGCCGCCCTTAGGGAAGAAGTCATTTCACTGCTGAATTTTGAAGAAACCCTGAATGTAGAAAGCCTGGAACACGCCGTAACATCGTTCCACAAAGGATATGAAAACCTCCGTGCCCTCTACCCTGATGAGGCCCCCGGCTGGAAGGCTGAAATCTTTGCTGAGGTGACCTATGAAGATGAGCACTGGATCAGCATCCAGTTAAATGCCTATATTTTCACAGGGGGGGCGCATGGATACGGATCCGTACGTTTCCTTAATTTCGACAAGCATAAAGGAACCGAACTCCAGCCCTGGCAACTCTTCAGCAACCAGGGGGGGTTGCGGCAATTAGCCGAAAGCCGGTTCCGCCAACAGGAACAAATCCCGGAGAACCAGCCCATCAACAGTACTGGTTTTATGTTTGAAGAAAACCGATTCTACCTGCCTGAAAATATCGGCCTCACTCAGACGGGCGTTACCCTGCATTACAACCAGTATGAAGTGGCGTCCTATGCCGATGGCCCAATTGAGCTAACCCTGCCTTTCCCCGAAGTCAGGAAGTTCATGAATTATCCGGGGAAATCCTAGCCCTTCAGGCAAGAAGCTTCTTTATAGACCTAATCACCCCAAGATGCAGACCTTCATGAAAGGTATTGAACGCGAGGGCATCCTCAAAGCTTTTCAGGTTCACCCCCAGGCTGGTGGTGTATGGCGTATACTCCACGAAAATACCGTCAGCATAGTCCTTCTCGGCCTTATCGACCGTGCTGAGCAACAGCTTCTCTATTTCAATTATTTCCTCTTCGGCGGGAATCCCCTGTGGATAGGTGCCCTTCCGATATCGGGATACCAGGCCCTCCTCCGTTGCCATGGCAAGCTTACTCAATGCATACAGCAGCATCTGCTGGGTAACCACCACATGGGCGATATTCCACCAGATATTGTTATTGAACCCCTGGGGGATCCTTGTCAGCTGTTCGCGCGGGGTTTGCTTCAGGATTTGGGCCAATATTTTACGGTTTTGCCTGTTCGTATCGAATAGTGCTTCCAAGATAAAATGATTTTGGTTTGAATTTTTGGAAATTGTCTTTTCAAAAATAGCACAATTGGCGGTTCCATTTTTGAACAGGATACCATAGTTTTGCGGCTGGGACTGTTCCCCTTGCCCGGCTATAAAGTATCAGGAACCTATGGCACTGAAAAAGATCTATTACCTCGGCAGCTGCGATACCTGCAAACGTATTTTAAATGAAATGCAACCCCCGGCGTCGTTTGAGCTTCAGGATGTGGGAGAAGTTCCAGTAAACGCGAGGGAACTGGATGAATTAAAGGAACTTGCAGGCTCCTATGAAGCACTTTTTAGTAAACGTGCCCGCCTTTTTCGGGAACGCGGCCTGCATGAGAAAAATTTGACCGAAGCAGACTACGCATCCCTGTTGCTGGACCATTACACTTTCCTGAAAAGGCCGGTGATCGTTGTGAACAATAAAATTTTTATTGGCAACAGCAAACAAACTGTTGCTGCCGCCAAAGAAAACATGCGCCCTTGAGCAACCGGACACTAGCCATCCTTGCGGCCGTGGGAGCCACTACGATTTACGGTCTCAACCACACCATTGCGAAAGGGGTGATGCCCACCCACATCAAACCCTTCGGGTTCATAATGCTAAGGGTCCTTGGGGCAACCTTCCTTTTCTGGGCCATTTCATTTCTGGGGCCAAGTGAACAGATTGCGAAAAGAGACTGGGGAAGGGTTATTCTTTGCTCGCTTTTCGGGATGACCATCAATATGCTGGCTTTTTTTAAAGGGCTCGAACTTTCAACACCTATAAACAGCAGTGTACTTGTAACAACAACCCCTATAATGGTTACGGTGTTGGCGGCCATCCTCATCAAGGAAAAAATACGCCTGTACCGGGCTATCGGGATCGGCATTGGTTTGATAGGCGCCGTTTTCCTGGTCTTATACGGACAGGAACTCCGACAGGATGCTCCCAACATTCCTCTGGGGAATATTCTGTTTATGGTGAATTCCTTCTTTTTCGGCCTCTACCTGATCACCGTGAAAAAATTGCTGGAGCGCTACCACCCCTTCACCTTACTGAAATGGCTCTTCCTTATCGGGGTTTTTCTGAACCTCCCTGTCGCGCTACCCGATTTCCTGGAAGTTTCCTGGACAGAACTGCCTTTTGAAGCTATCTGGCGGATGGCATTTGTGGTTATAGGCACCACTTTCCTGACCTACCTTTTCAATGTGTTTGCCCTCACCCAACTGAAAGCAACTACCGTTAGTGCCTTTGTTTACCTGCAACCGCTTATCGGGATACTTTACGCGGTGCTCAGCGGGAAAGATTCCCTTACCGGCGTAAAGATCCTGGCAGCCTGCCTGGTATTGCTGGGTGTGTACCTGGTTAGCAAACGCCCTAAACCAGGTTTTTAGGTTGTTTGGCGTATTTGCGGGTGTCCTCGCGGCTAAGGACCCTGAAGTTACCAGGGCGTTCAACTTCATCAAACCTTAGTAAAAGTGCCTCGGGCAGGGCGGTAAGTTTTCGTGTATTAAGGTCGATCCATGCCCCCATCATCTCGCAATGCGCCATGTGGGTGCCCTTCTGATCGTAAAAGTCGTGATGGAATTCGAAAAACCGCCCGTCTTCAGCCAGGCCCGCCAATTGAAGGGATACCCGGATGGGTGGCCCGGGTAATACCTCCCTGTAATAATAAATATGTTCATAAAACACCACGGGCCCAAGGCCGTACGAAACAAGGTGCTTATGGTCCAGTCCCAACCCAATCAGAAAACTCATCCGGGTATGGCTCATAAAGTTAATAAAGGACGAATTGGCCAGGTGGCGGTTGGCATCCAAATCGCTCCAGCGTATCTCAAACTCTTTTATATACATAAACGGCGTGTTTTTATTATGCATGCATATTATTTGTAAAAATAGCCAGTTTTCAAAAGAGCCAGAAGTTACAGCCGGAAAATTATCCTTATTTTTAGTCGCATAAAATCCATGCATGCAACAACCACCTGCCTTTATCAGCGATCTAGCCCTCCCGGTAATTGCCGCGCCCATGTTCCTGATCTCAGGCCCCGAACTGGTGATCGAATGTTGCAAGAACGGCATCATAGGGACTTTCCCCGCCCTAAACCAAAGAAGCAGTGACGGCTTTGAACAGTGGCTTATCCAAATTAAAATCGCCCTGGAAACATGGGAACAGGAAAATGGCAGCAAGGCAGCCCCATTTGGGGTAAACCTTATTGTTCACCCCACCAATGAAAGGTTACAGGACGACATGAAAATCTGTATAAAACACCGGGTGCCAATTATTATAACATCCCTCGGGGCGGTGGCCGAGCTTGTAGCGGCGGTTCACAGCTATGGCGGATTGGTGTTTCACGATATTATAAAAAAACGGCACGCCGAGAAGGCTGCCGAAGCCGGGGTAGATGGGCTAATCCTGGTCTCAGCAGGAGCCGGTGGCCATGCAGGGACCCTCAACCCTATGAGCCTGATAGCCGAAGTAAAGTCCGTTTTTGATGGCACCATCATTCTGGCCGGCTGCATCAGTACGGGCAGGGACATCGCCTCGGCCATGCAAATGGGAGCCAACCTTGCCTATATGGGCACGCGCTTTATTAATACTACCGAAAGCCAGGCCCCTGAAGCTTACAGGGAAATGATCGCCGATGCCGGTGCAGGCGAAATTACCTATACCGCTGCAGTGTCCGGAGTGCACGCCAATTTCCTTGCTCCCAGCCTAAAGGCTGCCGGACTGAGCGAGGAAGATCTCAGGCAGGACAAGAAAATCGATTTTGGGAAGGAACTGAATACAGAGGCCAAAGCATGGAAAACCATCTGGTCTGCCGGGCAGGGGGTGACAAGCATCCATGAAACGCTGCCGGTTTCCCGACTTGTAGGCCGCCTTAAGCAGGAATTCCGTGATGCTCTGGAAAGCCAAAAGGAACTACTGAATGTCTATCCTAAGTAAGGTAGTTTATAATAGGAGTAGGCAGTGGGAGTAGTAATGGGCAGAAGGTGGTGTATTTGTGGATATGTGTATTTGCCTGCCCGGGTCCCCGACTTGGCGGGCCGAGGCCTTGGCGTAGGAGGGTTTATTTGAAGGCCGGTGAAACAACCGGGCAGACTAAATGGGAGTACTAGTAACGACCTTAGAAATACGGAGATTGTGACAATTGGCAGTAGCAGAACCCGGTCCCCTGCACGAGGAACCCGGAACTGAATCCTGAACATTAAACTTTGAACCTGCGCCTGCTTTCTTTTTGCAGTCAAAAGAAATATCTTTAATTGGGTAGGGGATTGGCATTCCCCTTAACTACCCGAATTTTAATTTTGTAACAAAGACCAGTGATTACCTTATTTCACAATATAAAAAACTAAAAACGGTCAACGCTAATCAGGGATGGTTAGATAGAAGGAAATGGTTTGGCAGATCGATAACGGATGGTGGTTAGGGGTGAGAAGTAGCAACAAAAACCGCTGAGTTATTAAAGACTGTTTTTACTTTCACCTTAGGCCAGATATAATTTTTGAATTTGATTTTGATTTTTTAAACACCTTAGCATGTATATCCGAAGAAACATTAGCCTGGGTATCATCCTGCGTTACGCCTGGATGAACCTTATCTTTTTTACCTTCTGGGCGGGTTTGGCCTTTTCCCTTTACTATTTCCTGGGCTGGACTTTTATAGACATCCCTTTTCAGCCGCTGAGTGTCATCGGCATCGCCGTTGCCTTCTACATTGGGTTTAAAAACAGCCAGAGCTATGACCGTTTCTGGGAGGCCCGGAAGATCTGGGGAGGAATAGTAAATTATTCCCGAACCTGGGCCTCCAACGTTTTGAGTTTTGTTGATGACAGCCGGGAAACAAAAAAAATCCTGATTTACCGGCAACTCGCCTGGATCAATGCACTACGTATTCAATTGCGGCAGCCAACACCCTTCAGTATAAAAGAAAACCGCAGTGTGGAAGCCCTCTTCGACAAACATGGGGAACGCAATCCGGTATGCGATGACCTTCACCAATTCCTGAGCCCGGCAGAGCTGGCCGATTTGGAAACACGGCAGAATGTTGCCACTCATTTGGTTAAATTGCAGGGCCTGCATTTAAAGGAACTGTTGCAGCAAGGAAAGATTACCGAGTTTGACAAGCAGATATTCCATAACAACATGGAAGAGCTGTATAACCTGCAGGGCATGTGCGAACGCATAAAGAATACGCCCTTCCCCAGGCAGTATGCCTATTTCAGTACCCTGTTCTGCTGGATTTTTCTCCTCCTGCTCCCCTTTGGCCTTTTAGATGTTTTTGAAAACAAGCTTGCCGAATTTGATTCTGGCCTACATGCCTGGTTTGTATTCCTGATGATCCCCTTTTCCGTACTTATTTCATGGATCTTCGTGACCATGGAAAAGGTAGGTAGCAATTCGGAAGATCCGTTTGAAGGGCGCATCAACGACGTCCCCATGACAGCTCTTTGCCGTACCATAGAAATAGACCTGAAAGATATGTTGAACGAAAGCCCCCTCCCGGAAAAGGTACAACCAAAGGATCATATTCTCTACTAGATGCCCCTGCTCCCATCTGAATATCAACCTCCATTAATTTTCAGAAGCGGCCATCTGGCCACCATATATTCGGGCCTGGTCCGTAGGGTAAGTAATATGCGCTACCACAGGCAGCGACTGGAATTGCCGGACGGGGATTTCCTGGATCTCGACTGGAGTTATGCGGAAAAGCCTGTAAAAAAAGCTGTGATACTTTTGCACGGCTTGGAGGGAAATGCCCAAAGGCCTTATATGGCAGGAAGTGCCAAATTGCTGAATACCTTTGGCTATGATGCCTGTGCGGTAAATTTCCGGGGATGTAGCCAGGAACCCAACAGGCTGTTCCGCTCATACCATTCGGGGGCAACCGAAGACCTGGACGCTGTGGTGCAACATATAGCCGGGAATAATAAATACGAAGGCCTCTATATAAAAGGCTTCAGCCTGGGTGGCAATTTGTGCCTGAAATACCTTGGTGAGAGGCGCACCCTTCCCGATATACTGAAGGCCGCTGTTGCTGTGTCTGTGCCCTGCGATCTGTATAGTTCCCTCCGGGAATTATTGTCGCCAAAAAACACCCTCTATGCAAGGCGGTTCCGAAAGCACCTCATAGCCAAACTAAGGATCAAGCAAGTCCTGTTCCCCGACCTGATAGGGGATTCAGAAATAAGGCGGATCAGGACGCTAAAGGATTTCGACGATATCTACACCAGCAGGGCCCACGGATTTACAGATGCCCTGGATTATTACACGAAATGCAGCAGCCGGCAATTTCTGCCCGACATCAGGATACCTGCCCTGATCATCAATGCAAAGAACGATTCGTTCCTGGGGCCGGAATGCTATCCGGTACCGGAAGCCAGCCAGTATCCGCACCTTTTCCTTGAGATGCCGGAATATGGCGGTCATGTGGGATTTTTTGGGATGAAAAACCAGTACTATACTGAAAAAAAGACCATAAAATTTTTTGAGGAGACAACATAAGTCGGTCTATTTACTATATTAGTGGAACTAAATAGAACCCAAAATGAAAAAAGCATTCATGCTCATTGCCCTGGGTGCCCTGATAGTTGGCTGCGGCGGCAAGGAGAAGAAAGAAGACAGCTCTGAGGAAGGCTTCCAAATGAACCGTACCAAGGAGGAGGTAAAAACGGAAACTGCCTCGGAAGGTGTTCCCGTAGACCTAAGCAACAAAGGAGTTGGCCCGGTGGAAAACCTGGAATTTCCGGACGAGATAGACCAGGAACTGGCTGCCAGAGGAGAAGAAACCTATAAAGCCATCTGCACGGCCTGTCATATGCCGGAACAGCGGATGATAGGTCCGGCTATGAAAGGAGTTTTTGAGCGCAGAAGCCCGGAATGGGTTATGAACATGATCCTGAACCCGGACGGGATGCTGAAGGAAGACCCCATAGCCCAGGCCCTGTTGAAGGAGTATAATAATGCCATTATGCTTAATCAGAATTTATCTGAGGAGCAGGCACGGGCTATAGCGGAATACCTCCGAACATTGTAATACACTTACCAGGCGACATAAGTACCTGCGTTTGTTAAGGAGGCAACTCCCCGGCAAACGCTTTTTTTATTCCGGAAAACAGAAGATGACTTACGTGGAACTCAACAGTGCGAATCTTAGCCCAGGCCTGCAGCAGCAGGCGACGGTGCTCTTCGGGCAGCTTACCAGTACCGGGAAGGCAATATCCCTGAAAACCCTTCTTACCGATAACGGGCAATTAACTATACTTTGCTGTATGGACGGAGAGGCGCTCCTCGGGATGGCAAGCATGGCCACCTACAAGGTGGTCTCGGGCTATAAAGGATGGATCGAGGATGTGGTTGTAGACAAGGCGCAGAGGGGCAGGGGAATTGGCCGGGAACTGATGAAGCAATTACTGGACAGGGGAAAGAAAATGGGCCTAACTGAGATCCTTTTATTTACAGGGCATCAGCGGAAACCGGCCATAGCCCTATACGAAAGCCTCGGTTTCAAAAAAAAGGATAGTTATTTATACATCCTGAAAACCGATTAATCCGGATGGCTACATTAGAAGAACATCTTCGATTTCAACATAATTATTGTACCTTTTCGTATAGTAGTAAGCATACAAACCCAGCCCATACAGAAGGGCTGTCCGTGTAAACCATGAAACATACCTGCCTTATGAAAAATTTACTCCCCATAATTGCCATGCTTCTCATTTTTAATAGGTCCGATGCGCAGGAGGCGGTAAAACGGCCACCTATTATAGATGTGCATGTGCATATTATGAAGCTAAACCCGGCCATTATCCGCGATATGTGCCCCTGGTTTCTGAAGGATATGCCCGGAGGCGACCCCAACCAGGCGCCGCCACAACTGATGAATACGGATTGTGTGGCTCCGCTGAAAGCGGCAGGATCAGACCAGGAATATCAGGATGCCGTACTGGCTACGGCCGAACGGCTGAATATAACCCTAGTTGCCAGCGGGGATGCCGGACTTTTACACCGCTGGAAAAATGCCGCCCCGGACCGTGTGATTCCTTCCCTGGGTGTCAGCAATGCAGATGGTATCAGTGTGGAAGCCTTTAAAGATTCACTCTCATCCGGTTTTTATAAGGTTATGGGAGAAGTGGCCCCGCAATACCAGGGGATGTCACCAAGTGATATGTCGCTGGATGCCTACTTTGGGGTCGCAGAAGAATTGAATATCCCTGTAGGCATCCATATGGGGACCGGAGGCAATGGAATGGCCAATATAACCTCGCCCAAATACAGGGCTTCCCTTGGCAACCCTTTTTTGCTGGAGGATATGCTGGCGAGGCACCCCAAACTAAAGATCTGGGTAATGCACGCCGGATACCCTTTAATAGACGAGATGATTGCCCTGATGGGTGCCCATGCCTATGTATATGTAGACCTTGCCGGGTTTATATGGAGCTATCCCCAGGAAGAAATACACGCCTACCTGAGGCGCCTGGTGCAGGCCGGCTTCGGGAAACGGATACTGTATGGCACAGACCTGATGGTCTGGCCCGAACTGATTGAAACCTCGATAGGCCTTATTGAAAATGCCAATTACCTTTCCGAAGAACAAAAAAGGGACATTTTTTTTAACAATGCCGTGCGTTTCTTTAACCTGGACGAAAACACCTTCAAGTAAAGATGTATCCTTCCCGGAATGAATAGAATCGGGATTCACAGCCTGCCTTAAAGACATACGATGGAATTTGACCTGCAAAAATCACTTGAAATCCTGGAACGTACCCCTGGTGTGCTGAACAGCATGCTTGGCGGGCTATCGCAGGACTGGACAGCCAATAATGAGGGCAGTGAAAGCTGGAGCCCATTTGATATGCTGGGCCACCTTGTGCACGGGGAGCAAACCGACTGGCTTCCGCGGATGGAACTGATCCTGTCTGAAAAAGAAGACAACACCTTTGAACCATTTGACCGTTTTGCCCAATTCAGAAACAGCAAGGGCAAAACAATGCAGCAGTTGCTTGATGAATTCACCTTCCTCAGAACTAATAACCTGGGATCGGTTCGGGCCAGAAACCTTGGTCGGAAGGAGCTTCAGTTAAAGGGGTTTCATCCATCGCTTGGGGAGGTAAGCCTGGCTGAATTACTGGCCGCCTGGGTAGTACACGACCTCAACCACCTGGCACAGATAAGCCGGGTAATGGCATGGCAGTACCGGGATGCCGTGGGCCCCTGGAAAGCCTATCTGGGTATCCTGAATACTTGATATGAAGAACGGGATGCAGCATATTTCGGCCTTTTGCGGCGAGCAGTACGAGCTGGTACGCGCATCGCGAAAAACCTTGTTTGATTATTGCCGTGGAATACAGCCGGAAGACCTGCTGGAGGCAAACGCCTCCTTCGGCCGGGGTGGCAGTATACGGAACCTGCTGGTGCATATTGCGAATACTTACGAATTCTGGATAGGCAGGATGGCCCTGAAAAAGGTGTTTGAATTTACCCCCTACGAAGCTATAACCAACATGAGTGATGCAGCGCTGCTGTTTGAAAGTACAGACAGGCTTGTCTATGAATTCCTTGAAAGGCTGGAAAAGGATGAACCGCCAGAAGTAAGTTACTCTATAGCCGGGACCGCAGGAAGCGCTGCCCCGTTTAAAATTTTCAGCCATGTGATCACCCATGAATTCCATCACAAAGGCCAGATCCTCAGCATGGGAAGGCATTTGGGTTATCTTCCCGTGGACACTGATATCATGCGCTAATATAAAGGCCGGGATACTGTAACATGCAGCCCCGCATACGCTACGGTATTCCTATGCTACCACCTGGTGGAAAACGGGCTGTGTCTGCGATAATTTCTGAAGCTCCCAGGCCATGTATAATGGGAAACCATGATGATCTATAACCATGTGGCAGGTCATGACCTGTTGCAGAACCGCGGTCCCCTGCATGATGCGGTGCCATAACTACTGACGCCCGATAAAACCCCACCACCTATCACCTTATCTGTAGATTTTAAGGGATTAATAGTTATTTTGGTTGGCATATAACAAGTTGGCAAACATTAAAAAAAGAAACTTTTGAAAAATTTTGTCATTTTATTATTGATAGGAATTACTTCCTGCAAAAAAGAATCATCCGTAACTGAACCTCACAAAGAAGCGTTTGAAAAAATAGCCAGAACATTTCAAAATAAATATATAGAAGGTAGTGTCAATTGTGATTTCATCATAAACTTTATTGATGAAAATATTATGATGTCTGAATCCCAGTTTGGAAAACGGAATATGAGTATTTCCTATGATCAATTGGTCCGGTATTGTCCGCACTTGCCCCAAAAACAAACAATTAATACGATAACAGAACAAAGGTTGCTTAATCCAAATTTAGGCTATGATTACGTGAGCCAACTCTATTTGAGAAAAAGTGCTGGAGATACAGCCCGAGAAACTAGCGTACGAATTTGGGAAAATAAAAATGGGACTTGGAAAATAATACAGATGAATAATTCATTGCACAAAGCTTGTGACCACTAATGGGCGTAAAAATAAATGTTTACCAACAGCGCATATAACCTATGGCGGGATAGGCTTAAATTCGAGATGTTGACTTCTAATAAATTATCTTTGAAAGAAAGAATATCGCTTCGAAACTCGCCACAAGCCATATGCGCAAAACGTTATCAGCAATAGTAAAAAACTCGAATATTCATTTCAGCCAATACTAATGCAATGAAAATTATAGTCTTTATTCTTGTTTTATCAATTAAAGCAATCAGTTTATTTGGTCAGGAAAGTGAAGGGGGTTGTAGTGAAGGAAGCTATGAAATAGTTAAACCTTTCTTAGGAGAATGGAAAGAATACACAATAACGGATTCTACAGAAGTTTATATCGGAAGACTTTCTACACAACTGAGTCTTGATGGGTGCGTGCTTACTCAACGATTTGAAGCACCAGATTTAAATTTTTCATACCAATCTCAAGGGTTTGTAAATCCAGCATCTGGTATTTGGGAAGAAACTTATGTATTCAACTCCGGTGGGTACTCAACATTTTTATGGGTTGTTGAAGGTGTAACCATTTATACCCTGAGAATCGGAGGATCTCGAATAACGAATAACCTTCATCGCCTTTTCTATACAGGTATCAAGAAAGACGAATATGTGGTCATTCAACAGGAATCAATTGATGGTGGAAAAACATGGACATCAAAGGACTCAACAAGGATAAAAAGAATTAAATAATATAAATAAGCTGATAACAGCACCTAAGAAGACATGGGGAAGAAGGTGGTAAAAGCAAGCCTGGCTCTCCGTAGATTTTGGCGTGCATTGCGAAAAATGACAACAAACAAGAAAATAGGACGATTGACATTAAATAAATTAAAGCACAAAAGAAATGAAATCCAATACTTTACTTTTCATTGCATTAGCGACTATTTTCATGGCTTGCAGCAGTAATGCCATGGATAAGAAATTTCCAAAAGCAGGAAGCTTCAATATCGAAAAAGATCTGTTACTGGCACAATTTGATTGTAAGACTGATGTAGACGACCTTCATTCAGTAGCAGCCCTGGCTACTTTGTTGTCTGACTCCGCATTTTCAAAAATAAACTATCATGCAGTTGCCGGCACTTATGGGATTCAGGAAGGGCTATATGTTCCCCCTAATCCTTTATTTCAGCTTGCTTTTGGAGATAACTGGACAGACGCACATGAAAATTTGGATGCCGCTGTTGTAAAAGTTAAAAATATCATTAAAACTACCCTCGCAAACCAGGGGGATATCTGGATTGCAGATGCAGGCCAATCTGATTTTACCGCCAGACTAATAAAAGCTATTCAAGCTGATTTACCTGATATTGTTATTTCCCGGCGAATTCATGTGGTTCAGCATAGTGATTGGAATGAAGAGGTTACTTCCCCTGAGAGCCTGGAATTTGTTAAGAAAAATGCTGATTATCATAAGATACCAGACGGTAACGTAGTTGGAAACGGAACGCCGGGATTTCGTTCCCCTGAATATACACAGTTGAAGAGTAAGCTCTCGAATCCTGATTTGATTGATATTTGGCAGCTTGCCATTGAAATATCAAACGAATATAATGGTAAAGAAGGACGGTACAATAATGAGGCAATTTCGGCCGGGGGGCTCGACTTCTCAGACCTTGCCGAAATTTGCTGGATTTTAGGATTACAGGATATAAGGGATACAGAGCATTTTTTTCGGCTTTATTCCAATTAAAAACAACTGTCCTTACTAAGTCGAAGCTTATATATAGGTAATAATGGTCATTCTCACTTATTGGCTCTCATATTCAAATTATGTCCGCACATGGTGTAAGGCATGCGGGGGTAAGCTTTTCAGGCGATTGGGAGCAATCTACTGATAGTAAAAACTTGCTGCCCTTAATGGATATCAGGCTTAACAAATAAAAAAACAAAGCGCCGCCAACATTGTATAAGCGTTATGCGGGCTGAACGGTTGAAATTGAGTACTTTGACATCTGTCAAAAGTCAGGTGCCGGCAGACAATAAATTGTTCCGAATGCCGCCTACGCTTAAAGTTAACTGTTAGGAGTAACCCTATCTCCCACATCCCTGAAGTTAGAAGTGATCTAAACTTGGAACTCCTGACGGTCAAATATCAAAATCTATCAATGATCAATAAATAATTTTTCCATGCAGCAGCAGAGTGACCCCCAAAATTCTTCATCAAAAGAATTCAGCTTTCAAAAAAAGGTATGGACAACCGCGGCCATTTTTGCCTTCATGGTAATAATGTTACTGTTAATCTATACCACGTTCAATGTTCTTTTATTGATTTTAGCAGGCAGCCTTATCGCTGTTTTCTTTAGGGCCTTAAGTTCCAATATTCAACGTATAACAAAATGGAAAGAAGGTATTTGTGTTGCCATTTCCATTTTGGGTACACTGCTAATCGTGGCTTCACTATTCTGGCTGATTGGCGCAAAAGTTCAGGAGCAGATGATAGAATTAATCGATACGCTTCCTAAAACAATTGAAAAAGTAAAAGACTGGTTGGAAGGTAGCAGTACCGGCGAAAAATTTCTTGACGAACTTTTTTCAGAAAAATCAATTGACAAAGCCCAGGAATTTCTGCAGCAATTTTTTAAATCAACATTTGGTGTATTGGGCGATGTGTATGTTGTATTATTTATAGGAATATTTTTTACCATCTCTCCTCAAACCTACATCAAAGGCTTTGTGCAAATCATACCGGTACAAGGTCAACAAAAAGCACAACAGGTATTGGAGGTTTTAGGGCAGCAACTCCGGAAATGGCTGAAAGGAACTTTATTATCCATGTTGGTTATTTTCATATTTACAGCGATCGGGTTGGCTATTATAGGAATTCCACTATGGCTGGCGTTGGCATTACTTGCCGGCCTTATCAGTTTTATTCCGAATTTTGGGCCGTTGCTTGCATTAATACCTGCAGTGTTAGTAGGGTTATTGGAAAGCCCTCAAACGGCACTTTTGGTAGCAGGTCTCTATATCCTTATACAGTTTATTGAAAGCAATTTTATCACTACTGCCATTCAAAAAAAATTAATCAACATGCCTCCTGCTCTTATTTTGATAGCGCAGTTATTCATGGGTGCCTTAGCAGGCGGATGGGGATTGGTTTTGGCTACCCCTGTAATACTTATAATTATAGTGTTGGTGCAGGAGCTATATATTAAAAACAGAAGTAAGCCTTCAAAAGTAGCAACTGTTAAGGATTGAAAACGAAGGTTTTATTAAACCTGATTAATATTTCATCCACTAAATCCAATCTCATGTATGGAAACTTCAGAACCTATTGAAGATAAAGAATTAGAAGACATAAAAAAGGATGAGAAGGTACAAAGGGCCTTGAGCGAAAGCTCAACCTCTGTAAAAAAGCCAAGCACTGTTGCTTTAAAAAAAGAGGCTCCCTTATTGGGAATAACCGCCATCATATTTTTAATCTGTGGTGCCCTTTATTTTCTTTTAGGATGGAAACGTTTACCTATTTCCAGCGTTTATATTCCGCTGGCGCAAAAAATTGTGCTTGCCGTAATGTTGATTTCTTTGGTGTTGCTGGCAACAAGGCTTTTGAAAAAAATAATTAACCGCAAATTAGAAGATAAAACAACTGTATTTAATTTCAACCGTATTGCCGACCTGTTAGCCAGCCTGCTCATACTGGTCATTATCCTTTCACTGCTTTTTGCCAACTGGTATGCCGCAATGGTTTCATTTGGCATTGTATCACTTATACTTGGTTTTGCTTTACAAAATCCTATCACCAGCTTTTTTGGCTGGCTGTACGTTCTTATCCGTAAGCCTTACGAAGTTGGTGACCGTATACGGATAGGCAACGTGTATGGCGATATAATCAATGTAAGCTACATTGATACAACACTATGGGAATTTAAAGGCGATTATTTATCGGGCGATCATCCAAGTGGACGCATTATAAGATTTGCCAACTCAAAGGTATTCAGTGAATATGTATATAATTACTCATGGCCTTTATTCCCCTTTATATGGAACGAACTCAGTTTGTTCATAACTTATGAAAGCGATTTCAAATTTACCAGGGATACCATAAAACGTATTGTTGAAACAGAAATTGGGGAAGCAATGGTTAGACGGGTAAAGCGCTTCAAAATAATTTTGAGAGACACCCCTGTAGATGAACTGGATGTAAATGAATATCCTTCTGTTTTTTTAAAAGCTCATAACAATGGATGGATAGAAGTGATAGTGCGATACCTGGTGGAACCAAAAAATTCTGGCAGGGTTAAAAAGAAATTATTTACAGCCGTAATGGAGGAACTAAAGAAAAATCCAGAAAAGATAATGTTTCCAAATACTAATATGCGGTGATGACCCAAAAAGTATTCTGCCAACAAAAAGTATAATTATGCCGATTTAAGAGGTTTTTGAAGGTTAGCGGCTCGTAAAAAAAAATCGGTATAAATCTTTTCATACTCTGGTTAGTGGTCATTATAAATTGAAGCAGATTAAGGAACAAAACCTTGTTTTGGAGAACTAATCGACATTCATTTTCGGGGCCTTGCTGACAGTCACAAATCCTATTACGAAGAACATCCTCCAACACTAATAAAGTTCAAAGAACAGACATAATAGTTTTCGACTTTACGGTTGATTAGGTTGACGAACTTTTTCAACCAACCCACCCCAACCTTGAGCTGACCGTTAAAAGAATTGAACAAAAAAACAACCTCATATAATCGCCTGGAGCAAAATCAGGCTGGATCGTAAATATGAAGCTATTTAATAAACAACATTTACGATAAGCGGAAATGCCTGAGCTCTTGAGCACTTCTGAACAACCTGTGCGGGCGAATACCAGAGCACCTTAGGTAGTTGCGAAACCTTAGCGGTCATTTTCAAAGGCTATATCGGATCCATATTATGTTAATGTTCAAGGCTTTCATTGTTGCAGTTTCTTGCCTTTTCCAAATGATAGCATCAATTGGAGGTCAATGAATTTATAATTCGCAACTTTCAAAAGGCCAATTTCGGGTGAGCTTAAAGTGCGCTCTTCCTCTGAATCGTATAACCCTTTTATGGAAATATATAACATTGATTCAGTTTAGTTATATGATATTTATGAGAGCTTAGGCTATCGCCTGAATAGGATTCTAATAATATTTATGATAAAAAAAATGAATACAATTAATAATTTTATAGTTATTGCTGTTGTTGCACTCATGACCTCCTGTACATCAACTGCTAAATTTCCGATCTCCAGTTCTGTTCCTGCTGCTGAAATTACAGCCACAAAAAAACAAGACAAAAACAAAAATTATGTTATTGAATTAACCGCAAGAAATTTAGCTGAAGCCAGCAGATTAAATCGTCGAATACACAATTATAGTGTTTGGATTGTAGAAGAAAACGGATCAATCAAAAATGCCGGCCAATTGAACAATAAGAATGCTAAAAAAGCAGTATTGGAAATAGTAACCCCTTTTGATATTAAAGAAATCTTTATTACTGCAGAGGAGGAAGGAGATTTAAGCTATCCTGCAGGTACTGAAATTTCAAGAACCCGGTTCAATATATAGAATAAAGAGGTTAAAATTAGTTGTGCTATAGCCCTGTTAAAGAGCTGTAGCACTTTTATTATTTTAGGACTTAAATTTGTTTGTTTAAGATTTATGTGTGAGCATTCGGAACAACTACCCTACTTTATTAGTAAAACTATTTATTTCGCGTGCAATTTAGGGTAGTTTCCCGGATTTGAGGAATAGCATAATTCACAAAATGCAAAAACAAAACTTCAGGTCGAAGCTCCCCGGCATTTAATTCCCCTGCGGTTTTTATAGGGAATCTTTGGCGGCCATACGAAATATGACAATAGTGCGTTAAATTTGAACTGTGTTTGGTCATATAAGAAATAGCGTATTAACCAAAATCCTTTGGGGACTGATGGGGCTTTATTTGCTTAACATAAGTGTTGACGCAGCAGACCCTTACCCCGAACATATTCCGGAAGATTTATCATTCAACGACCAGGAAAGTCTCATCGAAATTTTTGTTGAGAAAATATTAGGTTATGAAGACGCGATCAAAGAATATGATGACCACGACAAAGAAGACCATAACAAGAATACAAATGTTAAAATAGACCTGATTGTCCAGTACACTATTAATTCCGGCATCAGAAAATCCTTCATTGAAATAACAGAACGGAAATTTCCCGACCAAAGCACTTTTTTGACAAGCGGATTTCATCAACTCTATACTCCTCCGCCCAAGATTTGATTTGTTATACACGTTGACCAATTCCCATTACCAAAATTGTAATGGGAAAATTTCATAATGTTTAAAAACAAATCAATAATGAACATAAAAAAATCATTGATGCTAATCTCTCTTTTAGCATCTTCAGCATATTCAGTTGCTCAGGTAACCAAGTCAGAAAAGGACAGTTTATACATCCAACAAGTTGAAGACCATGAAGAGCCCGACAAGGTTTTACACGCCGAACCACTCTACATTGACCTGATACGTGATCTGGGCGCAAGAAAGGGCGAAAAAGAATGGAACTTGGGGTTAGGTTTAACCGATAACTTAAAATTTGACTCTTATGAAGCCCTGATTGAATACGAATGGGCACCCATAAACAGGTTGGGATTAGAAGTGGAATTACCTTTCACCTTTTATTCACGAATAAACGGCACTGAAATGGATTCGATTCCTTCCAATCAATTAAACAGTCTGAAAATTGCCGTACAATGGTCATTCTTTGTAAATGAGCCTATGGCAACTTCGATGGCATTTGGATACATCAACGAGTTTGAACTGTCAGACTTTAGAAATTTTGGAAAGCCTCTCATTAAAGGAAATGTCTATAATCCATTCTTTGTGGTCGCTAAACGTTGGGGAAACAATTTTCATTCATTGATTTACACAGGACCACTGATTGAACAGAACTTCAACACCAATAAATTTCACACTTTATATGACATCAATACAAGTTTTCACTACATGATTTCAGGTACAAGAAACTTTATTGGAATTGAATTTAATAAGACTCTAGACAATGGCGACTTTGATATGACCATGCGACCTCAAATGCGTTTAGGTATTGCCGACAACTTATTAATTGGAATTGTAGGGGGAATTCCCGTGAGCAGAGAAAACGAAAGATTAAGCTCTTTTGTGAGACTGATATGGGAACCAAAACATAAGCAAAAATAAAAATACGGTCATCAACTTTGTATAAGCGTAATACGGGCTGAAACGTTAAATTGAGTACTTTGAAATCAATCAAAGTTCAGTGCTGGCAGACAGTGAATTGCACAGAATTCCCATACTGCGCTTATACCTGGTCGGTGGCCTTATGTTTAAAGAAAGATATCCATTCAGATAATAGACTCCATACTTAAGGACAGTCCACTTGAAGGTTTTAACAAGAATTAATTGACCGGCAATTTACTTTTTATAGCGTACAGGTACTTTTTTTCTGCTGGTCTTGAAGCTATGGGTGTATTATGACCAATGCCAATAATAATGACTCTGATTTCAGTAAAAATATTTTTTTTGTCGATATTTAGTTAAATCAAAGGATTAATCTGATTGTGTCCGGGTACATAAGTGCAGGTTTTTGAAATTTCCCGACGACATTTATTAGATGGTTAAAACAAGTACAACGCCCTTCATTTATTATAACCATGACATTACGGATAAATGAAAAAACTATTTTTTAAATGGAGTGAATTAAAAGCGACTTTTTGGTTTATCCCGGTCATTTTAATCCTTACTTCAATCCTGCTGGCATTAGGGCTGGTCTATTTAGACGGCCGTATCAATTTTTCAAAAGACGGCTTAGCTCGCTTCTTTTTTGTGAACAGTTCGGATTCCGCACGGAGCATATTATCCACTATTTCCGGTGCCATGATGGGGGTAGCAGGCACTGTTTTTTCCATAACCCTGGTGGCCCTGACACTCGCCTCTTCGCAATTCGGCCCGCGGCTTATTAAAAATTTCATGTATGTGCGGCTCAATCAGATTGTGCTGGGGGCGTATATATCTACCTACCTCTATTGCCTGCTTGTTTTAAATGCGGTGAAAGAAGGCAACGACTATACTTTCATACCCGCCATATCGATACTAGGGGCAATAATAGCTGCTATTACTAATATTATTTTGCTCATTATTTTTATCCACCAGATCGCCATAAGCCTGCAGGCGGATAAGGTGATAGCTGATATTTCGGACTTCATCGCTAAACAGGTAGAAACGCTGTTTCCTGAAAAATTGGGGGAAGTAAAAGAAAATGAAGAAAATATTGATATCCCTGCGGAGATTTCAGCTTATAAAAAGCGTATATCCATAAAATCCCCTAAAAGTGGATATCTCCAGTATATCAACAGAGAAGCTTTGATAGAAATCATAAGCGGGAATGATTCGCTACTTGAATTGAATCAGAGACCCGGAGCGCACCTGGTGGAAGGTTTGGAAATAGGATTGCTCCATTCAAACAGCGATTGGGAAAAAGATAAATTAGAAGGTATTATTAAAAAATTTGTAATCGGGAAAACTAAAACCGCTCAACAAGACCTTGAATTCTCAATCTATCAGATGGTCGAAATCGCATCACGTGCGCTCTCCCCGGGAGTAAATGATCCGTTTACAGCCATTACCTGTATTGATAATCTTACCGCTACTTTGTCCTATTTAGCACAAGCTAAATTCCCTTCAAAATACCGTTTTGATGAAGAG
>CAYSVQ010000147.1:0-5409 GCA_964434565.1 uncultured Flavobacteriaceae bacterium
GGTGGGTTTGTGAAAAAAGATGAAAATGTAAATGATGCGGTAAGACGGGGACTGAGTGAAAGAACAGGCCTGAAACATATATTCCTGGAACAGTTTTATGTTTTTGGTGATGTGGCCCGCTTTAACCCTGGGGTGATGCAAACCATCCTGGAAGCCAATGGCGTTCAAATGGGCCCTGATACGGACTGGTTGCTAGACAGGTTCGTGACGATTGCTTATTACGCCCTTATAAATTACCAGGATGTGGAGCCCCGGCCCGATGAACTTTCTGATTCCATCAGCTGGTATGCCATAGAACAACTTCCGGCCCTGATCCTGGATCACAGGGAAATTGTTGAAAAAGCCCTTGCAACCCTAAGGGAAAACCTGGACAGGAAACTGGTAGGAATGAATTTGTTGCCGCAAAAATTCACCATGAAGGAATTACAACAGGTTTATGAGGCTGTCTTGGGTGAAAAATTGCGCAGGACTACCTTTCAGCGGAAGATGCTGAGCCTGGATATCCTTGAGCGGCACGAGAAGTTATTTTCGGGCAAAGCCCATAAGGCACCCTACCTGTATAGTTTCAGGCAAACGAACAAGCATAATTTATTTATCCATGCATAGAAAAGACTTTATGAAACGGATGGGCATGCTGACTTTTGGCGGCAGCCTGTTTACAGAAGCCATGAAGGCCAATACCCTGGCAATGGCCAACACCGCTCCTCTCAGGAAGATAGGGGTGCAGCTGTTTACCCTGCCGGCATCCCTGGAAAATGATTTTGAAAACACCATAGCCGTGCTAGCCGGGATGGGATATAAGGAGATCGAGCTATTCGGCCCGTATCCCTACAGTGCCGAATCGGCAAAAAATAACTGGAACGCCATTAGCGGTTACCTGGGGTTTTCCGGCAGTGGTTATTTCGGGCGTACTGAAAAGCAGCTCAAAAGCCTGTTCCGCGAAAACAGACTGACCGTTCCTGCCATGCATACAGATCTGGAGACACTTGAAACGAGGATGGAGTACCTTGGGGCAGCCGGCGATGCCCTTGGCTTCCGCTATGTGATTCTGCCGGCCATCCCCGAAGAGCGCAGGAAAACCCTGGATGATTACAAGAGAATGGCGGAAGTTTTCAACAATATCGGCCAGAACGCCAAACGGGAGGGCCTCCGCTTTGCCTACCATAATCATGGCTATGGCCTGAATGAACGGGAAGGGGTAATCCCCCTGGAGTTGCTATTAGACAATACCGATCCCGGACTGGTTTTCCTTGAGATGGACCTCTTCTGGCACATTGCCGGGAAGGCAGATCCCATTGCCTACCTGAAGAAATATGAGAACCGTTATCAGCTGATGCATGTGAAGGATATGAAACAGATCCAGACGTTTTCAGGTGAGGGGGCAGAGGTAAGTCAATGGATGGAGCTTTTCCCGAATATGGTAGCCGCTGGCGAGGGGGCTGTAGACCTCAAAAACATTATCCCCCTGGCAAGGAAATATGGGGTGCGGCACTTCTTTGTGGAAAACGACCTGGCAAAAGAACCGGAGGCTGCTTTACAAACAAGTATCGATTTCCTTAAGAAGCTTTAATATATGTTTAACAGGGATATAAAAAGTATCAGGGCATAACGGTACGGAACAGACAATCCCCTTATGAGCATTATCATTGTTCTTCCTTCAAGAACGCCACTATGACTACAAAATTTGCAATGCCTAAAATATTAGGGTTTTTCCTGATATTGTTTTTTCTCAACCTGCCTTTCGGTTACGGACAAATCAGCATCAACCACCTGCAAGTGGAATACAGGATTGAGCCCCTGGGGCTGGACGAGCCGGCCCCCCGATTTAGCTGGCAAATGCTTGCTGCCGGCGAAGAACGGGGTAATAATCAGAAGACCTATCAGATTAAAGTAACCAATCCTGCCGCGGAACTACTTTGGGATTCGGGAAAGGTGGATGCAGGGGTCTCCGTGGCGATTCCCTACGAGGGGTCGCCCTTGCAACCAACTACCCGCTATTCCTGGGAGGTTAAGGTGTGGGACCAGGAGAACAACAGCCATACGGCCACCTCGTGGTTTGAAACGGGCCTGATGGATTCGCATCCCGATGCCGCTGCATGGAAGGATGCCCGATGGATTGGAGGGGGCGCTAATGACCTGCAATTGTATTCGCACTACCTCTCGGTATTCAAACTGAATTTCGCAGTACAGATCGACAAGGATTCCGGAAGCAGCAAAGCAGCCTTTATAATAGGGGCCAATGATATCAGGCTCATGGATAAAAACCTCAATATTCAGGGGGTGGCATCGGGCCGTAACCGGCATTATATCAGTTTTGAACTGGATATTTCCGGTTTATCTCCTACCGGGGAGGGTAAAGCCCGGATGAATGTTTACAGGGTGGGATATGCCCCGGATGATCAGGCTGATACCCCATTCCGCAGTTTTGAGATCCCCCTGGCGCTTATAAATGAAGCGAATAAGAATGAACCACATAGGGTTTATCTGGAATCCAATTTCGGCCTCTTCCAGCTTTTTCTGGATGGTGAGGATACAGGCCACTTAATTTCCGAAAGTGATGATAGCGGCGGTTCCCCTTTCGCCGACCCGGGCTTTAATCTGAATCCTGTGGGCTCGGGTAACAATTATATCAGTTTTCCTATGCTGGCCGATATAGGATTTAAGATGGAGGTAGGGCAAAAGGCGTATTTTTCAAATATTGAAATAAGGAATTACCGCAAACCCTCTAACCTTCTGTTCTCAGAAACCCCGGGAAATACCGGGAGCAATGCAGGACTTTTTTCACCAATGGCCGGGAGTGATAGCAGAGCATTACGTATAGTTGCTCAGGGATATCACGTTGACGGTGGCCGGCAGGGCCTGCTAATTACTGCCGATCCAAGCCGACATGCGACCCCCATGCTTCGTTCCGATTTCATGACCGCGGATAAGGAGATCCGAAAGGCCAGGATCTACAGCACCGCAAGAGGTATCTATGAGCTCTATCTGAACGACCGGCGGGTTGGGGATCACTACTTTAGCCCGGGACTCACCCAGTATAATAAAAGCCATCAGTACCAAACATACGATGTTACGGCCTTGCTTGATAAGGGGTCAAAAAATACTGTTGGAGCCTGGCTGAGTGAAGGCTGGTGGGGCGGTAACATTACCTATAGCGGCGAAAACTGGAATTATTTCGGAGACAGGCCTTCCTTACGTGCCCTGATGGTAATAACCTATGACGACGGTAGTGAACAACTGATAACGACCAATCCCCGGGAATGGAAATTATTTACCGACGGGCCCATCCGCTATGGCAGCTTTTTTCAGGGCGAGGTATACGATGCGCGGAAGGACCATCCAATAGCAGGATGGGCCAGTCCGGATTATGACGATGCGGCCTCGAAACAGGCGGCGGAAGTTGCCCTGGAGGGAACAACTTACCTGGACGACAAGTTGCATTATAAGGACTTGCAGTTCATAAGCCAGATAGGAGAAAGCCCATCCTTAGTTGAGACACTTACGGCCAGGACCGTGGAAACGGTAAGGGATGGGGTATATGTGTACGACATGGGTCAGAACATGGTAGGATTTCCAAATATTCAGATTGCGAACGGGACCAAAGGGGACACCCTTATTTTAAGATATGCTGAAGTGCGATATCCGGATCTCCCTGACTATGCCGGGCAGGAAGGGATGATAATGCTCGAGAACATCCGGGCCGCCCTTACCCAGGACATGTATATCCTGAAAGGAGGCAATGAAACCATACAGCCACGTTTTACATTTCACGGCTACCGTTTCCTCGAGCTAAGCGGGTTAGCCGAACCCCCGGCTATTGAAAAGGTACAGGGAAAAGTGATAAGCTCTATCAAAAATCTCGCTTCCCATTACGAAACTTCCAATGAACTGGTTAACAAACTTTGGGAGAATATCACGTGGTCGTTGCGCGGAAATTTCCTGTCTATTCCTACTGATACCCCGGCCCGTAATGAACGGATGGGCTGGAGTGGCGATATTAATGTATTCTCGGGGGCGGCCACCTACCTCGCACATGCCGCGCCATTCCTGAACAGGCATCTTCTTGCGATGCGTGA
Organism: uncultured Flavobacteriaceae bacterium; assembly: GCA_964434565.1. GTDB lineage: Bacteria > Bacteroidota > Bacteroidia > Flavobacteriales > Flavobacteriaceae > Zeaxanthinibacter. Next base: position 4,077 of record CAYSVQ010000147.1, read on the forward strand.
TATACAAAGGGAAGACGGGCGGTTTACCGATGTAGCTCCGGTGGGCGGAGGATTCGGGGGCACCTTATGGGGTAGTGCAGGGATAGTGATTCCCTGGGAAGTATACCAGCAATATGGTGATAAAAGGCTGCTTGAGGTACACTATGACGCGATGAAGCGTTATATGGATTTTCTGGACAGCAAGGTGTTACCGGAAAATGGTCGTTTGGAGGAGGGACCTCTGGGCGACTGGCTGAGTCCGGAAGGTTCCCGGAATGATAATACCTTGCTCTGGACAGCTTATCAGGTTTATTGCCTGGAGGTTATGTCGAAGGTGGCAGATATCCTTGGAAAGGCCGCTGATGCGGAAGCCTATCGAACAAAGCGGGCAGAACGAAAAGACTATTTCAATGCCACCTACGTAGACCCGCAAACGCACCGGACTGTGCACTCCGGATATGAAGGAAGTCTTTTCGGACCTCCCCCTCCGGACTACAAAAAACCTCAGGCCGGGGATTTGGTAGACACTCAGGCATCGTATGCCATCCCCCTGAATTTCGATGTATTCAATGAAACACACAAGGAACATGCCGCGAAACATCTGGCCGCGGACGTCGCCAGGCAAAACCGCGATGACCTTGGTGTAATACGCCCCGGGTATTCCCTGATGACAGGTTTTATCGGTACTGCCTCCATCAGCCATGCGCTTACGGAAAGCGGCAATGAGGCATTTGCATACCGCTTACTGCAGCAGCAAAGCTATCCCTCCTGGCTCTATTCCGTGGTGAACGGTGCTACCACCATCTGGGAACGCCTGAATTCCTATACGATCGAAGACGGTTTCGGCGGTAATAATAGTATGAACTCCTTCAACCATTATTCCTTTGGCGCAGTGGCAGCCTGGATGTACAACCATTCACTGGGGATTCAGCGGGCTGAAGCGCATCCGGGGTTCAAACATTTTATACTCCGGCCAACCCCGGATCCTGATGGGGTCATGAGGTGGGCAAAAGGATATTATGACAGCATGTATGGCCGGATTGAAAGCGAATGGACGCTGACCGGGGAAGGTACCACTTACAGGGTTTCGGTTCCTCCCAACAGTTCGGCCATCCTCTATCTCCGGGCCGATTCCGCCGCAAAAGTCAGGGAAAGCGGGAAACCACTCAAACGGTCCGAAGGGGTACAAGTGCTCTCGGATGAGAATGGCGGCCTGCAGCTGGAACTCGTTTCGGGAACCTATTCATTTAAGGTACCCCGGGAAGACTAAGAAGCCATAAGGCTACACTGAGGTATAAACAACACACCAATGAAACGAAAGCAATTCATTAAAACAACGGCAGCCTTTACGGCG
>CAYSVQ010000148.1:0-5567 GCA_964434565.1 uncultured Flavobacteriaceae bacterium
ATGGATTGTGGTATATGTTGCGTATTATGGGACAAAACAAGAAGCCCTAAATAGAGAAAGATATTTCAAATCCGCCGCAGGCAGGAGATGGAGAAATGAAAATATAGTCAAGAAAATGGGGGATTAGCTCAGCTGGCTAGAGCGCTTGCATGGCATGCAAGAGGTCACCGGTTCGACTCCGGTATTCTCCACAGAACCACCAGCACGCTGGTGGTTTTTTATTTCTGTTATCCAGGTCCTTTTAAGAAAACAATAACGTAAACAATTTTAGAATACTCCCCCGCCGCATTATCTTGTTTGGAAACAAATCCGGATGAAAGACTTGAACAATAAAGTGGCGTATATAACCGGCGGTTCCAGGGGAATTGGCCTCGGGGTGGCGGAAGTATTGCTAAAAGAAGGCATGCGCGTTGCGATCAGCGGGCGTACACCGGAACACCTTCAGTCCGCAGCTGCTGCCTTAACGGCAGGGGATAAGCTGTTAACTGTGCAATCCGATGTAAGTCTGCAGGATGATGAATCCAAAGCCGTAAAACAGATCCTCGATAAGTGGGGCCGGCTTGATCTTGTGGTCGCAAATGCCGGCCTCGGCTATTTTGTACCGGTGGATGAATTATCCGAAGAGCAGTGGAACCAGATGATCAACACCAACCTCAATGGAGTATTTTATACATTAAAGGCATCCGTTGACGCACTTAAATCATCAAAAGGCTATTATATAACTATCGCCAGCCTGGCAGGGACAAACTTTTTTTCTTCAGGCGCCGGCTACAATGCCACCAAATTTGGGGTTGTAGGCTTTACCCAGGCGGCCATGCTCGATCTGAGACCATACGACATTAAGGTTACCACCATTATGCCTGGCTCGGTGGCTTCACATTTTAATGCGAATACGCCATCAGGGAAGGACGACTGGAAGATTCAGCCGGAAGATATAGGCGCCCTTGTGGTCGACCTTCTTAGAATGCATCCCCGCACCCTGCCAAGTAAAATAGAAGTTCGCCCGACCAGGCCTGATAAAAAGTGATCATTCTAATTTCTCGGTAAAAGGTATTTCGGGATCGAATATTTCGAACAACAACCTGCCCAGGCTTTCCCTGAAGGTCTGAAGCACTTCCAGGGTAATCAGGTTTTCCTTGCCAGATCTGCTGCCGTTTTCCTTTGTTGCAAACGGCATAATGCCCGCACTTAGATTTTTCAAGGAAATTATTCCAGCCTGCATTGAGGTAATTCCTGCCTGCCCGGAATACATAGTGGCATAGCACAGAAGCTGAAACGCCTTACTTAAGTCATAGTTCACCGTAAGTTCATCCCAATCCGAAATTTCCACATTCCGGGGAATGACTTTTCCGGTCTTGTAGTCAATTATGCGTATCTCCCCGTTACAAAGGTCCACACGGTCTATTACCCCACGAAGAAAAATAGGAAAATTTAATCCCGCGACTTCCAGTGGAATTTTCATCTCCTGTTCCAGTGAAATCAGTTTTATACTTTTTTGTTCAAGCTCCTTCTCTTCCATCGCTAGAAATCGTTCAACATAACGAACCAGAACATGGAACGCAATCAGATTTCTTCCCTTGTCAATATCTGTGTCCGGATAAGCCCTGGCAAATTGGCCTTTTACCGTACTTTTGATTTTTGGGTGGATCATTTTTAGAGCTCCGGAGTCGAGATATTGACCAATATAAGGTCGGTAAAGTTCTTCCAGGGCTGCATGCAGTACGGTGCCAAAGACACTTGCCGTAATTGATTCTTCAACTTCAGAGGCCTCATCTATGCCGAGGACCGCTTTCTTATAGAATTCTATTGGGTTTCTAATGTAATTTGTCAGGTTGGTTGGAGAGAACCCGCGTTCCGCCCTTTTCTTCAAAATTTGCAGAATGTGGACTTCCTTTGGCACCATGGCGGGATTTCGGGCGATTGGCTGTATCTCCGGAGCCGCTACAAACTGTTTTATTTCTGCATTTAGCGAATTATCGGTTAGCAATTGCGTGATGAATCTGCTTTTTTCCCCGCCTTCCAAAACATCAGGTTCTGTATTATATAGCAGGTATACATTTTTTGCCCTTTGCAGCAGGCGGTAAAAATGATAAGTATAGACTGCGTCTTTTTCTTTGTAGGTTGGGAGGCCAAATTCGCGCTTCAGGTCATAAGGAATCATGGAATTATTACTCTTACCGGCTGGCAGGATTCCCTCATTTACCGAGGTTATGATTACAGTGTCGAAATCAAGATTCCTGCTCTCAAGCATGCCCATAACCTGAAGCCCTTCCATGGGTTCACCAATAAAGTCTACCGTCTCCGTTGTAAGCAGAGAGTGATATAGGCTTTGAAGGGTCCTGATATCCTTTACGTACGGATAAAGGGATACATATTCTGCAAGCTGGTTAAAGAGCGTATAAAAGCGGTATAATTGTTCCAGGATAACCGGCTGGCTTTGTTTTTGAAAGTGCGATTTAAGAGTGAGGATCAACTCCATGCATTTGGAAATAAATCCAGGGGGCTCAGTAGCGTTTTCAGAAAACAGCATTTGGACCATTTCACCGGGAAGTCCGGGGATAACATTAAGTTTCCCGGAGGTAATATAGATCCAGTTCCTTTCTTTAATGGTTGTAAGCAAAAGGTGGCAATAGCTAACTTCGTTTGAAACAAACAGGGGTTCTAAATAAGGATGGGAAAGTAGGGAGGTGACATTCCTGTAAAACCATCCCTGAGTTTCTTTATGGAGGTGTAATTCAAAGAAACGGGCGAATAGGCCTTCTAGGGGGGAATGGGCCAGGGGATAGCCCATTGTGATGTTAACCGCGCCGATTTCTTGAGGAATAGCATGTATAATAGGGTTTAGAAGCGCTTCATCACCCAGGACAATGGCAGTTTTTTCGAGCTTACTCCCACCTTCAGCATGTAACTGTTTAAGCAGCAGCCCCACATATTTTGCCTGCGCCACGTTTTTAGGAATTGCACCAACGTTAATTTTTTTATGGTTGTTGAAGTGTGAGGATAACCCATTTAGCTGCCCCCCGGCCATAAACTTCCAGCTTTTGCTATACTGCCTGATAAAATAGCCGGCATCATGTACCGGGTCATCAATATAGTAGGAATCCGCATCCCAGTAAATCTGGCCGAGCCCTTTCTCCAGCACAGCCTGGATAATAAGAGCCTCCGCCTTGTTTAGCGCATTAAAGCCGAGAAAAATGTATGTATGCGGGTCTTGCGATTCCAGATATGCATCCAGGGTTTCAGATGCTTTTCGGTATACAAGCCCCTGGTAGCCCAGAGATTTATCGAGCAGGATCTTTCTGAAGTTATGGTAGATGGGTTCCAGGCTGTTCCAGAAACGCAGATAACCGTCGATTAGGGAGGTCTTTTCGGAGGTTGCGGTCCATTGTTCCAGTTTTCTCACATCGGATAGATAGGAAAATAATTTGCCAGGATCAATCAGATACCGGTCTATTTCATTAAAGTCCTGGATTAGAGTCTGTCCCCATTTGCAAAATTCGTAGAAACTGTCGGGCGGATCAGGAGAGGTGAGCAAGTAAGCCTGGTAAAGTTCAAACAGCAATTCGGTACCGGAGGAATACTGAAGGCCTGAGATTTCCTCAACAAACGATTCAATACTGTAAAACCTGGGCGCAAAAGCCGCTTTCCTTAATTTCCCGGCGATAATCGATTTCAGGAAACTACCTGCCCGTTTGTTGGGAAGAACATACACAAGATTCTCGGGGGACTCTTGTAATTGAAGGCTTTTATCTGCAACTTCCTCTAGAAAACTTGACATGTTTAAAAATAAAAAAAGCTCCGCAATCGCGGAGCTTTTATTTATGAATAAGGTTTAAGTCTTATTACTTAACAAGGTTGATTTCTACCCTTCGGTTCTGAGCTCTACCACTGCTGGTATTGTTAGAAGCGATTGGTTTTGCTTCACCATAACCGATTGCAGTTAACCTGTCAGTGGCAATTCCTTCCTTGATAAGGAAGTCTCTCACTGAATTGGCACGTTCTTCGGATAACTTCTGGTTGAGGGCATCGCTACCAACACTATCTGTGTGTCCTTCCACGGTAAATTTCGCGTTAGGATACTCATTGAGGATTCTGATGATATCTACGAACACTCCTACTGATTCAGACTTAAGTGATGATTTGCCTGTATCAAACAGGATAGTCCTGGCGTATTCATTCAATTGTTTCTGAACCTCTTCGGTTACTTCAGGGCAACCATTGTTGGCTACAGTTCCGGCAGTGTCAGGACACTGATCGTCTTTATCAAGGACACCGTCACCGTCACGATCTGGCCAAGGGCAACCGTTATTTTCGGCCGGACCAGCTTCGTTAGGACACTCATCATCTTTATCGGCAACACCGTCGCCATCGGCATCAGGGCAACCTGCGAGCGCGGCAAGGCCGGCTTCGTTTGGACAGGCATCGTCCTTATCGGCGATTCCGTCACCATCGGCATCAGGACAACCATTCATTTCCTGTGAACCAGCTTCATTAGGACAATCGTCTTTTCCGTCTTCTATGCCATCGCCATCAGAATCAGGACATCCGTTGAATGCCTCAAGGCCTGGAACTTCCGGACAGGCATCGTCTTTATCGTATATTCCATCACCATCGGTATCAGTACCACCGAACTTAACAGAAATACCTGCCATGTGCTGGAAGTGCTTTACGAGGTAATCTTCGAAGGCGTGCTTGTAAGAAGACTGCAGGGTAAGGCCGATGTTTTCTGAGAACCAGAAGTTAACACCAAGGCCTCCGTTTACTGTACCGGCACCGACTTCATCCACCCAGGTGTAACCACCACCTACTTCGATAAATGGATCAATAACTGTATTGCTTAATATTTGGTATTTAAGAATACCATCAACAGCGTAGTGAGACAGGTCTTCTGCACTAACATCTCCAAGTTTGCTGATACGGTTCAGAGAACCTCTGGCACCGATGGAGAAATTGTCACCAACTGAGCGGGTAACAGCCACATAGGAAACAGAAGGTAAAATGTTCCAGTGGTCATTGAGATTGAAAAACTCGCTTCCGAAAGACCCTGTCTCGAAGCCGAAGTTACCTAAGGCATCCTCGTCTCCTGTTGGGTAAACATCTATGGCGTTAACACCAAAGCTTACCTGCCAGGGATTATTTTCATCTTGCGCTTGTATGTTGTTCAACCCAAAAACGAGTAGGCTAACAACCAATAATCTGCTAAGCTGTTTCATGTTCAAAATTTTAAGTTTAAGTGTTTATTAGCTGCAAATGTAAGTTGTTAAAAATTATTAACAAAATCAATTTTCTATTTTTTTTAACGCCTTCTGCAAGCGGAATCGCCTGTTTAAATGATTTTTAAGGCCGCTCCAACTTCCTTGAATGCAAGGATTGCACGATCCAGGTGTTCCTTCTCATGGGCAGCGGATAACTGCACTCTTATACGTGCCTTCCCCTGCGGGACAACAGGATAAAAGAAACCGGTAACGTATATTCCTTTTTCAAGCAGCATGTTTGCCATTTGCTGGGAAAGCCCATGGACTATTTATGATGCCGGAGGTGGGAGACGGAGTATGGGTCGAGTTTGA
>CAYSVQ010000149.1:0-15581 GCA_964434565.1 uncultured Flavobacteriaceae bacterium
GTATATAAACAATCAAAAAAATGGAGCTTATGACGGAAAAATCACGGACATTAAAATTATAAACAAAATTATCGGCCTGAACGCAATGGCTGTTCAGAAAAGTTTTGTTGAAAAACAGGAGGGCGGAATGAAAGCCGGAGCAGCCGAAATGACACTTTTCGAGTTTAAAAATGGCAAAATATCCCGGATCTTCGAATATTGGTAAATAAGAAAAGCCATACCTGATAGTAGGAATGATTTTGCCCCATTTCTATATGGGTTTAATAAAACCAACCAGCCCATTGACTAGCCCTGTAATTAACCATACCTTCTCTGAAAAACCCGGATTTTAGTTCTAATCCATAGAAATCCTGAATTCTCCGGATTCGTCAGTCGTTTTAGGCACTTTTTTCCCACCCTTAGTTTTAAAGTTGTTATTTAATGAGTGAAATATTTTGACCTATATTCATACTCAAAAGTAGTTTGTAAAGTGAAAAGGGGTCAAAAATGTAGCCTGTTACTGGTTTATAGTCTTCTTGCTTACACAAGTATTGGAAGATAGCGGCAACTGCTACATAAAAACAATCAACAAACATATAGAAACGAACATGTTAATTGATTTGAGCCATACAATAGAGCATGGGCTGGTAACCTACAAAGGATTACCCGCCCCAATTATTTGCGACTTTCTCAGCAGAGAAGATTCAAAACAATTTTACGAGGAAGGAACTGAATTTCAAATTGGCAGGATAGAAATGGTCGCTAATACAGGAACCTATCTCGACTGCCCATTTCATAGATTTGAGTATGGAAAAGACCTTTCAGAAGTGGGCCTGGAATGCTTTACCGACCTGGAGGCAGTTGTAATTAGCGTTCCTTTTTCAGAGACATTGGAAATTACAGAAGAACATCTAAAAAACCACGAGCTTAAAAACAGGGCAGTTTTAATTTATACGGGGTGGGACAGTAATTGGAATACTGAAAAGTACTATGATAACCATCCTTATCTGACAGCAGGAGCAGCCAAATATTTAAGAGATTGCAGCGCTAAATTGGTTGGAATTGACTCTCATAATATTGACTGCACCACCGGGAAAGCAAGACCAGTCCACACCATACTTTTAGGAGCAGAAATTTTGATAGTTGAACATCTTTGCAACCTGAATTTGCTGCCCAAAGAAGGATTTACATTTAGTGCAATTCCACCTAAATTCAAAGGTGTTGGAACATTTCCGGTAAGAGCAATGGCGAAGGTTGTAAACCACAAAATTGGCGCATAAATACCGCTGCCGCGTATAAACCAGACCGTTTTTAAAAAAGAAAGAGGAAACCATCAACCAGATTATTCCTGTATGCTTATTTCCGAAAAAAGGCAACAGATCGATTACAAAATATTAATTTAAGACACTTAACAGGAAAATCTTGAAGTCATGAAAGAACTCAGAAAGGAAGACATCAGCCAGGAAGTATTCGACCTATACGACGACTATGCGCATAACCGCATCGGCCGCCGGCAGTTTATGGATAAATTATCTGTTTATGCGGTAGGAGGGATCACGGTTTTCTCGCTGCTTAGTTTTATCATGCCCGACTATAAGAATAGGCTGCAGATAAGCCAGGACGACCCGCGGATAACCACCGATTATATCACCTATAACTCCCCCGACGGAGGAGGTGAGATCCGTGCCCTCCTGGCAAGGCCCGCCGATGCTAAAGGCAAATTACCCGGGGTAGTAGTGGTTCATGAAAACAGGGGGTTAAATCCGTATATCGAAGATGTTTGCAGGAGGGCGGCAGTCGCCGGTTTCCTGGCAATCGCCCCGGATGCCCTCAGCCCGCTAGGCGGCTACCCGGGCAATGATGACGACGGACGGGAATTACAACGCCAGAGAGACCGCGATGAAATGCTGCAGGACTTTATTGCGGCATATGAACACCTTAACGGACACACAGACTGCACCGGCAAAGTAGGGGTGGTTGGCTTTTGCTTCGGCGGATGGATATCCAATATGATGGCCGTGAAAATTCAGGGCCTGGATGCTGCCGTTCCCTTTTACGGCGGGCAGCCACCCGTTGAAATGGTGGGCAACATACAAACCCCCCTGCTAATTCATTTCGCCGCTCTGGATACCCGGGTAAATGAAGGCTGGCCCGAATATGAAGCCGCCCTCAAGGCAGCAGGTAAAGACTATACGGCCCATATCTACCCCGATGTGAATCATGGATTCCATAACGACACCACTCCGCGCTACGACAAGGCGGCCGCCGAACTCGCCTGGCAGCGTACAGTCGATTTTTTTAAGAAACACCTAAGCTAGCTGGCAGCAGCACCGGAGTCTTGTTATTTTGCGATTATCTTTAATTAACATCTAAATTCACTTTTATGAAATATTTTCCGCTCCTCCTGATGATTTTTTTCTGTTTCCTTTCCACCACGGTTGCCTATTCGCAGGAGGCCGGGACTTATACGACCATCGTGGAGGGATATGACTGGGGCCCTGGGGTGAACAAAGTGGTTATTTCTGTAGAGGGAACCGTGAAGGCGGCCATAGCGGAAAATTATGCGGTTAGTGTTGAACGTTCGGTGGAAGGTGCAGAGATGCAGCCAGGAGAGGCTTCCGGCGACAGAAAGGTTATTTATGCCTATGTCTCCGATGACAAGGGAAACAAAGCGGAATCCGGAAGTTATATCACGCTGACGCTTTTCGTCGGTCCTGATCATGTCCTCGGCTCGCCCATTAAATACGTTCGCCAGAACAACCGGGGCAGCAATATTTGGATCAATTACCAAATGACTATAACAGACAAAACCACAGACAAAGTCTGGAACACGGAAACAAACAGGATCAGGCCCGGAATAGACAACTTTGATTTAACAGGCAGCTTCCTGCATAAAGATGTCAGCATGTCTTATGCCAGTTACAACCCGGAGGAAGAGAAGGATAAGTCTCCCTTGATTATCTGGTTGCATGGCGGTGGTGAAGGCGGTACAGATCCGAGTATTCCCCTGATAGCAAACAAAGCTTGGAATTATGCTGCAGCGGATATCCAGGCCTTCTTCGGGGGCGCTTATGTTTTGGTGCCGCAAAGCCCTACTTTTTGGATGCAGAGTGCCAGTGGGGAATACACACGAGGGAATGAAAATGATATTTACAATGAGGCCTTGATGGCACTTATAGGGCATTATGTTTCGGAGCATCCGGATATAGACCGGGACAGGATTTATGTGGGGGGCTGTTCCAACGGCGGCTATATGAGTTTAAAATTGATTTTGGAGCATCCGGATTATTTTGCAGCGGGATACATCAGTGCCCTGGCATATCATGCCGAATTCCTTACAGAGCAACAAATAAGTAAGATAAAACATGTTCCCATCTGGTTTGTGCATTCGGCGGATGACCAGACTACCGTACCGGAAGAAACCGTGCTGCCGGTTTATAAAAGGCTGATTGATGCGGGGGCCGAAAACGTCCACCTTTCATTCTATGACCATGTTACGGATATTACAGGTTTTTTTGGCGGCGATGATTATCACTTTAACGGCCATTGGTCCTGGATCTATTCCCATGCCAACCATAGCAGGTTCGATTTTGACGGCAGCCCCGTGACCGTTGATGGGCGCTCGGCCACCCTGATGGAATGGCTTGCCGTCCAGAAAAAATAATAAGCGCATTTGTGCCGCGGAAGCAGATAACCTTGTATTGGGTGGGGCAGCCGCCCTATCATGCCTCCCTCTGTGTTGATGTCCCTGACTCCGGCGTTGCAATAACCGGGTAAAGATCATTTACATTATTTCGGGACTTATTAATCCTGAAAAACATTAATTGGTATCTTCGGGCTTTCGCCAAATATGGAGCAATTCAACGATTTCCTGGCTACCCTTATCCCTTTTGCGGAATGGGCCATGCTTTTGCTGGTTATCGGGGGAGGCCTGTTCCTGGTGGTCTACTCCCGTGCCCGGCCGTACCGTTATTTCCGCCATGCGATTCAGATAACAGCCGGGAAGTATGACGATCCGGATGATCCGGGGGAGGTTAGCCATTACCAGGCGCTTTCCTCTGCCGTTGCGGCCACCGTAGGCCTGGGGAATATTTCAGGGGTCGCAATTGCCATTTACATGGGGGGCCCCGGGGTAATTTTCTGGATTTGGATCACTGCCCTGGTGGGAATGTGTATCAAGTTCTATTCCTGCAGCCTTGCCATAATGTACCGGGATTCGGACAGCGACGGGAACCTTCAGGGAGGCCCTATGTATTATATTACCAAAGGTATAGGGCCAAAGGCCAAACCGCTGGCCGTGTTCTTTTGTGTGGCCGGCTTAGTTGGTTTTCTGGGAGTGTTCACCGTAAACCAGTTTACGCAGACCTTTATGAATGTGGTGAACCCCGATGCCACTATTGCTTCCCTGGGCGATTTTAACTGGAAGCTTATTATCGGGATCCTGCTTTCGATCCTTACCTCCTTTGTTATTTTCGGGGGCCTGAAAAAGATCGCCAGGGTAGCCACGGCAATTGTCCCCTTTATGGTGTTGCTTTATTTCGCGGCGGTATTTGTGGTCATGCTAACAAATTACAGGGATATCCTGCCCTCCCTGCAGTTGATCATCAGCGAGGCTTTCGACCTGAAAACAGCAGTGCAGGGAGGCTTTTGGGGCATGGTGATCCTTGGAGTCCGAAGGGCGGTATTTTCCAATGAGGCCGGCCTGGGGAGCGCCCCTATGTATCACGGGCAGTCCAGGACCAAAGAGCCGGTACAGGAAGGGTTGGTGGCCATGCTGGGCCCCTTCATAGACACAATTATTGTCTGCAGCCTTACGGCTATTGTCATTATCCTAAGCGGCGCTTACCTGGAAGCGGAGAGCAACGGGATTATAATGACCCTGATTGCTTTTGAGAAATCTTTATTTGGATTCGGAGGTATTATACTGATGCTTATCGTGGCGGCCTTTGCCTTGTCTACATTATTCACATACTCTTACTACGGGGTTAAATGCCTGTCGTACCTTACGAATGCCCGCATCGGGAAGTTTTTTAATTTCTATTATATAGCCACGATTACCTTCGCAGCGGTTGCCTCCGTCGATCTGGTGATCAATCTCATAGACCTTGCCTATGCCTTCATGTGCATCCCGAACATGCTCGCGGTTTTGTATCTTGCGCCCAGAGTAAACGCCGAAATGAAGCGGTATTTCAAAAAACATGAACATGGAAAAGCATAGAGCAGGCTTTGTGAATATTATCGGGAACCCTAACGTAGGGAAATCAACCCTTATGAACGCCCTGGTTGGAGAAAAGCTTTCCATCATTACTTCCAAGGCGCAAACCACCCGTCATCGTATTCTGGGTATCGTAAACGGAGAAGATTTTCAGGTGATCCTATCAGACACCCCCGGGATTATCAAACCGGCCTACGAACTGCAGGAATCCATGATGGATTTTGTACGATCGGCCCTTGAAGACGCCGATATCCTGTTGTATATGGTAGAAATTGGCGAACAGGCCCTCAAAGATGAGCGCCTTTTTGAGCGCATAGGAAAGTCTGAAGCGCCTGTTTTGCTGCTGATCAATAAAATCGATATTTCAAATCAGGAAACCCTGGAACAGCAGGTTCAGCATTGGAAGAAAATGCTGCCCGGCGCGGAGATCTACCCGATGTCGGCTCTCAAAGGTTTTAATGTTACCGAGGTATTTCAGCGTATCCTCGAATTGTTGCCGGATGGACCTGCGTATTTTCCAAAGGAACAGCTAACTGATAAACCCGAACGCTTTTTTGTGAATGAAACCATAAGGGAAAAGATCCTCCAGTTCTATAAAAAAGAAATTCCCTATGCCGTGGAAATAGAGACGGAAGAATTTCAGGAGGAAGAAAATATCATCCGCATCCGCGCAGTGATCATGGTGGAGCGGGAATCTCAGAAAGGTATCATTATAGGGCACAAGGGCAACCCACTGAAGAGGGTAGGGGTTGAAGCCCGGAAAGACCTGGAAAAATTCTTCGGCAAGCAGGTGTACCTGGAAACCTACGTAAAAGTCAATAAAAACTGGCGCAGCAATCCAAACCAGCTCAGGAGATTTGGTTATCAGCAGAAGTAGTATATAGTCCTAGCCGCGCCATCATAAACTCCTGCAACTGTAACATCTGTGGTTTCCCCTTTTTCTTCCCGGCCCGCCCGAATGCATACAGCACAAACCACAGCAGAACCAGAAAGACCATAGCTGCCAGCTGAAGGGTATACGGATGTCCGAGGACAGCTCCCGAATAGCCCCATATAGCGAGGATGGTAAAAAGCGTAGCCACTCCAAAGTGAAGGAAAATAAAAAAAGTCCACAAGGTAGGGTTAGGGCCGTACAGACCCGAAACCCTGCACGACGATGCATCTTCTTCCCAAACTTCGATGTGAAGTTGAGGTGACCAGAAGGTTTGCTGTTGTCTTTTAAATCTTATAAAGATATGATCGTCCGAACGGCTTATAACGAAGAGTTCCCCTGCAGGGCTTTCAATTGCCTTCAGGGCTTTTTCCTTTGAAACCCCCAGCAACAGTTGAAACCTTGGCCTTAAAGCGATATCATTAGCCCGGATTTTCACGCTATAAAATTAACGGAAAGCAAGATACCAATTTAACGAATAACCTTGCGGAGGCGAATTGGCAGCGACTGGCTCAGGAATCCGACAACCGGCACAGTACTTATTTGAAGCAGGTAATAATGCTTTCTATTGGAGTAACAATATGCACTAATTCGAGTCATCTTTACCAGGGCTAGCCAAGCTGTTTTTGACAGAGATAACATCTTGGAAATCAATATTTGAATGAATTTAACCTATAATTAATACCGAAAATGGAAGATTTTTCGTGGAATGCAAGAGAACTTTTCCTATTTTTGAAATATCGATGAAATACATATTTTATCGATGAAATGCACAATCCCTAAATCTCGGACATGAAAAACGTACTCATTATTGGAGCCTCGGGCCATGGTAGTGTGATCCTGGATAGTATAGAAAGGTCCAGGGAATACCAGGTTATAGGCTTCATTGACTCATTCAAACCGAAAGGTAAGATAATTAATGGATACGAGATTCTGGGAAATGAATCGGATCTTCCCTATTTGATTGAAAAATTTAACATTTATGGGGGGGTAGTCGCTATTGGTGATAATTGGACGAGAAGGAAGGTGGCCGATCGGATTACCCAAATCTTTCCTGATTTTGCGTTTGTTACCGTCATCCACCCGCTCGCAATTGTGGGTAAGGATGTTTCCATAGGAGCAGGTACAGTACTCATGCCGGGTGCGGTGGTAAATTCAAGTTCGGTGGTTGGTAACCATTGTATAATAAACACAAATTCATCTCTGGGCCATGACGGTAAAATGGAAAATTATTCCAGCCTGGCATCCGGCGTAACCCTGGGCGGAAATTGTTATATAGGCAGGTACTCAGCCATTTCACTGGGGGCGAAAGTAATCGAGAATATTTCCATCCTGGACCATACGATAATAGGGGCCGGTTCTCTGGTACTTGGAGATATGCCTGGCTATTCGGTCGTGTATGGCTCTCCCGCAAAAGTTATCAGGACGAGAAAACCGGGTGACCATTACCTCTCCGGGGCCGTGCGTAAATGGTCTGCAATCAGCATTGCCAAGGTATAGCGCTGTCACTTTTTCAGGCGCTTATACATGGGCGGGCTCAGCCTGCTTTTGAAGAACCTCAGCTTTTATTTTTAGTTACTTCCAATAAGCCTAACTTTACGGCCAAAATATATCTTATGGGTGCTATAGTCGCCATTGTGGGAAGGCCGAATGTTGGAAAATCCACTTTTTTTAACAGGATGATACAAAGGCGCGAAGCCATTGTTGACGCTACCAGCGGTGTAACACGTGACCGCCATTATGGGAAGAGCGACTGGAACGGGCGTGAATTCACCCTTATCGATACAGGGGGTTATGTACTGGGCAGCGATGATATCTTCGAAAAGGAAATCGACAAACAGGTAGAACTTGCTATAGACGAAGCCGATGCCATCATCTTTATGGCAGACGTGGAAACAGGTATCACCGGCATGGATGAAGATGTGGCCCGGATGCTACGCAGGGTAGATAAGCCTGTTTTCCTGGTTGTAAATAAGGTAGACAATCCGCAACGCGTGGAAGAAGCAGTGGAATTCTATTCTTTGGGATTGGGGGAATACTATAGTGTTTCCAGTATCAATGGCAGCGGGACAGGAGATCTGCTGGATGATCTGGTAAAGGTCTTGCCTGAAAAGGAAGAGCGGGAGGATGATTTACCAAGGTTCGCAGTGGTGGGCAGGCCCAATGCCGGCAAGTCGTCTTTTATTAATGCCCTGATAGGCGAGGAGCGTTATATCGTAACGGAGATTGCCGGAACCACCCGCGATAGTATCGATACCAGATACAACCGTTTCGGCTTCGAATTCAACCTGGTAGATACGGCAGGTATCCGCCGTAAATCCAAAGTGCGTGAAGACCTTGAGTTTTATTCGGTGATGCGTTCGGTAAGGGCAATTGAACATTGCGATGTATGCCTGTTGATGCTCGATGCCACCCGCGGTTTCGACGGGCAGGTGGAGAATATCTTCTGGCTGGCGCAGCGGAACAATAAAGGGATAGTGATCCTGGTAAACAAATGGGACTTGGTTGAGACGGAAACAAAATCTGTTAAGGAGTATACCCAAAAAATCAGGGAGGCAATCGAGCCCTTTACGGATGTGCCCATACTCTTCATTTCCGCCCTTACCAAGCAACGTATCTATAAGGCAATGGAGACTGCGGTGGAAGTGTTCCAGAACCGTTCTAAACGTATCCCTACACGCAAGCTTAACGACGTAATGCTCGAGATTATCGAAAGAACACCTCCGCCGGCCTATAAAGGGAAATATGTAAAAATCAAATATTGCACCCAGCTTCCCACACCTTATCCTCAATTCGCATTCTTCTGTAACCTCCCACAATATGTGCGTGATCCTTATAAGCGATTTTTGGAAAACCAACTCAGGGAACACTTCAGCTTTACGGGGGTGCCGGTTACTATTTTTATGCGGAAGAAATAGGTAGTTCAAATTCAAACTCAAACTCAAACGCAAACTCAAAATTCTGTTATTACCGGCCGATCGTTAAAGTGGTTTTCCTGCCAACGGCCCACGGCCCACTAAAAATCTACCAGCCCCCGGAAGCCCCGCCACCGCCGAAGCCGCCGCCACCAAAGCCCCCGCCAAAACCACCTCCGCCAAAGCCACCCCCTCCAAAGCCCCCTCCGGAAGACCCCGAACGGTGGCTGCGACCCATATTGCTCAGGATAATCATGTCCCATATATCCATCCCGCGCCCCTGCCTGCCTCCATGACCTCCTCCATTGCGGCGATTTCTCCGTGCCAGGATAATAATAATGGCTATAAAGATCAGAAAGGGCAAAATAGCCCTGAACGGAAATTTTCCATCCCCTTCAAAGGACCGGTCTTCCCGGAATTCACCATTGAGGGCGGCAAAAATGGCATCTGAACCTTTATCGAGCCCGCTGTAGTAGTCGCCCCGTTTAAATTCGGGGATTATTACAGTTTCTATGATGCGTTTAGAGAGGGCATCGGTTAGAGCCCCTTCCGTGCCATAGCCGGTGTTGATAGCAATCCGTCTGTCACCGCTAGCGAGCAGTATCAGGATACCGTTGTCTTTGTCGGCCTGCCCTATACCCCATTTTTCTCCCCATTGGGCGCCAAGGTAATTGATATTCTCACCTTCCGTAGATTCTATGATGGCCACCACGATCTGGGTAGAGGTACTGTCCGAATAACGTATGAGTTTTTGTGTGAGTGCCTGCTCCTGGGAAGGGGGCAAGAGATCGGTATAGTCGTAAACACTGGTTTGTACTTCAGGTTTTTCCGGGATAGTAAACTGAGCTGAGGCTGATAACCACCCACACAATAAAAATAAAACAGCCGCCTTAGCCTTTTGATATCTCATTGCCTAGTTCATTTGCATCCCTTGCATTCCATGGAAAATGTGCCTTTAGTTCGGCGCCGGCTTTAAGGATCCCTTCCACCAGCCCTGTTTTATATGACTTCTGTTTGAAATGAGCTTCCATAATATCCCTTGTCTCGTCCCAGAACCCTGGCGGTACAACCTTATAAATGCCCTCATCTCCGTAAATGGTAAACTTATGGTCGTTTACGGCCACATAAATGAGTACCGCGTTGCTGTTGCGGGTATTGTCCATTTTAAGTTCGTGGAAGATTTCTTTCGCCCTGACATAAGGATCTCCGCCCGCACCACCTTCGATATGAACCCGGATTTCCCCGGAAGTATTGCGTTCTGCCTCCAGGATGGCTTCTATGATCTCCTTTTCCTCCTTCCTGCTCAAGAATCCTTTATTCCCGGAATGCGACATGGCTCAGTTAAAATCAAATTCTACCTCCGGCACCTGTTCAGCACCCGGATCAGACTGGAAACGGGCCATTTCTTCAAATCCAAACCAGCCTGCAAGCAATTTGTTTGGAAATTTGGTAGTATGGATATCATAGGCATTCACTTTTTCATTAAATCGGTCCCGGGCCACATTGATCCGGTTTTCGGTTCCTTCAAGCTGCGACTGCAGTTCGAGGAAATTCTGGTTGGCTTTCAGCTCGGGGTAGCGCTCAACGGTAACGAGTAAACGGGAGAGGGCGGAGGTAAGACCGGATTGTGCTTCCTGGAAGGCTGCCATATTCTCCGGGCTGAGGTTCTCTGCATTGATGTTTGTGGAAGTGGCCTTGGAGCGCGCTTCGATTACATCGGTAAGGGTTTCCCTCTCGAAATCTGCGGCCCCCTGCACGGTCTGCACCAGGTTACCGATAAGGTCGTTTCGCCTCTGGTAGGCGCTTTCCACATTAGACCAGGCTGTTTTTGCGTCGGCCTGCAGCTCCACGGCCTTGTTATTGAATCCTACGGCAAACTGGTAAATTACAATAGCCAGAACTGCCAGTATTATGACAGGGATTAACCATTTCTTCATGGTAGTACGTATTAAGATTGATTAGAGTTGATCTTTAATTTTCACCAGTTCGGCTTTTATCCTTTCAAGCTTCTGGATTATTTCAAAATTGGAAAGTGTTTTCTGCCTCTCTTCCCTGAGGTGTGTTTTGGCGCCTTCAAGTGTAAAGCCGCGCTCCTTGACTAAATGGTAGATCAGCTGGAGGTTCTTAATATCCCCCGGGGTAAACTTGCGGTTACCCTTGGCATTTTTTTTAGGCTGGATAACGTCGAACTCCTTCTCCCAAAACCGGATAAGGGATGTGTTTACGTCAAAAGCCCTGGCCACCTCGCCAATGCCGTAATATCTTTTTTCAGGTAATTCTACGTGCATCTAATCAAGAGATTGGTTTTCCTGGGTGGCATACTTCAGCATTTCCTCGTATTCACCTGCTGTAAGGCTCCCGTAGTAAAAGTTAATCGGGTTGATCCGCTCCCCTTCTTTCCATACTTCGTAGTGCAGGTGGGGGGCTTCCGAGCGCCCGGTATTGCCTACAAACCCTATAATATCGCCGCGTTTTACTTTTTGTCCGCTGCGTACATTGTATTTACTCAGGTGGCCGTAAAGGCTCATATAACCATATCCGTGATCAAGGCGGATGTGCTTGCCATAACCGGACGAATTGTTATCCGCCCGGGTAACCTTCCCGTCGCCAGTGGCATGGATAGGGATACCCTTGGGGGCAGTGAAATCCATGCCCCAATGCATTTTTCTGGCCTTGGTAAAAGGGTCGGAACGCCAACCGAAACCCGACGCCATCCGCGACATTTCGTCATTTTTGATGGGTTGGATTGCCGGGATTGCCGCCAGCAGCTTTTCTTTTTCCTCCGCTAGTTTGGTGATCTCATCCAGGGATTTTGATTGGATTACCATTTGTTTCTGGATAATATCCAGCCTTTTGCTGGTAGAAATGATCATATCGGAATTGTTGAAACCTTCCAGGGATTGGTAGCGGTTTACCCCACCAAATCCGGCACGGCGCTGTTCTTCCGGAATGGGATTGGCTTCGAAATAAAGCCGGTAAATATTATTATCCCGGTCTTCAATATTGCCAAGTACCTGTTCTATCTGCTGCAATTTTCGGTTGAGCAGTTCGAACTGCAGTTCGTAGTTCTTCACTTCCCGCTCCAGGGAGAGTTCCCTGGGGGTATTCAGGAGGCTGGTATTGAGCAGGATGGTAAGCCCCATCAGACCAAATAATGCGGAACCCAGGACGAATAATAAGATATTCCTGTATTTCCTGGATTTTTTGGGTTCTATCTTGCGATACGACAGGGTGTCCGGATCGTAATAATACTTTACCTTAGACATAAACGGGATTTTATCCTATTTTTGTGCGCTCCTGCAATCAAAACTATCAATTTTAAAAAATGTTTTGTTTGAAGCCTTAAATATAGTAAAACCTTGCCATTTAATATGACTTCCAGGGATATCCGGACTACTTTTTTAGACTTTTTTAAGGAAAAGAAACATAAAATTGTTCCCTCAGCCCCAATGGTCATAAAAGACGATCCCACGCTGATGTTTACCAATGCCGGGATGAACCAGTTTAAGGAGTATTTCCTGGGCCATTCCAACCCGGAATTTCCCAGGGTGGCCGATACCCAGAAATGCCTTAGGGTGAGCGGTAAACACAACGATCTTGAGGAGGTAGGAAAAGACACCTACCACCACACTATGTTCGAAATGCTGGGTAACTGGAGTTTTGGGGATTACTTTAAGGAAGAAGCCATTAACTGGGCATGGGAATTACTTACCGGAATATATAAAATAGATAAAGACAGGCTTTATGCCACTGTCTTCGAAGGGAGTACAGACAGCGATAAGCTCCAAATGGACAATGAAGCCTATGATCTCTGGAGGGCACACCTGCCAGGAGAACGTATCCTTAAAGGGAACAAGAAGGATAATTTCTGGGAAATGGGCGAACAGGGGCCCTGTGGCCCCTGTTCTGAGATACATGTAGACATCCGGTCTGCAGCAGAACGCGAAAAGGTTCCCGGTGCCACCCTTGTTAACCGCGACCACCCCCAGGTGGTTGAGATATGGAACCTGGTATTTATACAGTATAACCGCAAGGCCAATGGAATGCTCGAAACCCTGCCAGATAAGCATGTGGATACGGGGATGGGTTTTGAGAGGTTGTGCATGGTGCTCCAGGGGGTACAATCCAATTATGATACCGATGTCTTCACGCCCCTGATCGCAGAAATAGAAAACATTACCAACACATCATATGGCATAAACGAAGAACAGGATATTGCCATCCGGGTGGTTGCCGATCATATCCGGGCGGGGGCTTTTTCAATCGCCGATGGTCAGTTGCCGGCCAATACGGGTGCCGGATATGTGATACGCCGCATCCTCCGCAGGGCCATACGATACGGCTTTACCTTCCTCGGAATACGGGAACCATTTATGTTCCGTCTGGTACCGGTACTCACCGGGAGTATGGGGCAGGCTTATCCCGAACTCAGGGAACAGGAACAACTCATAGCGATTGTGATCAGGGAAGAAGAGCTTTCCTTTTTACGGACACTTGAGCAGGGACTTACACTGCTCGATACGCTGATCCATAACGCTGCCGGGAAAACCATAGACGGCAGGAAAGCATTCGAATTGTACGATACCTTTGGTTTTCCTGTAGATCTCACGTCCCTTATTCTGGGTGAAAAAGGTTATAGCCTGGACGAAGCAGGTTTTAAGGCGGCCATGCAGGAACAGAAAGACCGTTCGAGGAAGGCATCGGAAGTCTCCAGGGGTGACTGGATAATGGTGCAGGGCGGAAGTTCGCAGGATTTTGTCGGCTACGAAACTTCGGAGGCAGAATCGGTCCTGGTGAAATACAGGAAGGTAACATCAAAGAAGGAAGGGGATCTCTTCCAGCTGGTGATGAACCCCACCCCTTTTTATCCTGAAGGGGGAGGCCAGGTGGGCGATAAGGGCTATCTGGAAGCCGCCAACGGAGAAGTTGTGCAGATCCTGGACACCCGTAAGGAAAATAACGAGATTATTCACCTGTCCGAAACCCTTCCGGGGAAACCGGATGGGCAGTTCCGGGCGGTGGTAGACAAGAAGGCACGGCAACAGACAGAGCGCAATCACTCTGCCACCCACTTGCTGCACCAGGCGCTGCGTGAAATACTGGGAATGCATGTGGAACAAAAGGGATCTGCCGTACACCCGGGCTATTTACGGTTTGATTTCTCTCATTACTCCAGGCTTACGGAAGAGGAAGTGGCCGCAGTGGAAAATTTTGTCAATGCCCGCATTGCAGACCAATTACCGCTGGAGGAACAAAGAAACATCCCGGTAAAGCAAGCTTTGGAAGAGGGTGCCATAGCGCTCTTCGGTGAAAAGTATGGAGATCGGGTGCGAACCGTCCGGTTTGGAAATTCCATGGAACTCTGCGGCGGAACGCATGTAAGGAACACCGCCGATATCTGGCACTTTAAGATAAGCTCAGAAGGAGCCATAGCTGCGGGTATCCGCCGGATTGAGGCAATTACGTCTGATGCGCTCAAGGAGTATTTCATTCAAAACGAACGCCAGCTGCAAGAGGTGCGCAGGGTCCTTAAAGGGCCGCAGGACCCCGTTCTCGCTGTTGAAAACCTGCAGGAGGAGAACTCCAGGCTGAAAAAGGAACTTAACCTGTTGCAGAAAGAGAAGGCCGGCCAGATGAAGGGCGAACTCCTGCAGCAGCTCACGGAGATTAACGGAATAAAATTCCTTGCCAGAAAGGTAGACCTCGATGCGTCGGGAATCAAGGACCTGGCATTTGAAATGGGACGGGAGTTCGATAATCTGTATCTGCTGCTTGCCAACAGTCAGGACGGGAAGGCCATATTATCATGTTATGTTTCCAGGTCGCTGGTAGAACGTACAAACCTCAATGCCGGGGAGATTGTTCGGGAATTAGGCCGCTATATCCGCGGCGGGGGAGGTGGGCAGCCTTTCTTTGCAACTGCGGGCGGCAGTGATCCGACGGGTATCCCGGAAGCGCTGGAAAAGGCGAAGGAATTCCTAGACCGCGCCTGATGAAGCTTCAGACCCATGTTCCCTTAACGCCCTGCCCGACACCCATTAACCATGAGAGCAGGGTACTGCTCCTGGGTTCATGTTTTGTATCCAATATCGGCCGTAAACTTGGATTCTACAACTTCCGCACAATACAGAATCCGTTTGGGATCCTTTATCATCCACCGGCTATCGAAAAACTGATTCAGCGGTCGCTTAAGGAAAATTTTTATAAAGAGGAGGAATTGTTTAGTTACGGGGAAGCCTGGCATTCATATGACGCGCATTCAGAAGTGAGCAGAACATCGGTAAAAGAGTTACTTGAGGAATTAAACAAAGGTCTCAGGACGACCGCCGATGCCTTAAAGAGCGGCACACATGTAATCATTACCCTTGGTACTGCCTGGGTGTACAGGCTTAAGGTAACCAATGCCCTGGTTGCCAATTGCCATAAGTTACCGCAAAGCAAATTTTCACGGGAACTTCTTTCAAGGGAAGAGATTGAAACCAGCCTGCGGGAAATAGTAGCCGCGATACGGGCTGTAAACGGCGACATACAGTTTGTTTTT
>CAYSVQ010000150.1:0-26654 GCA_964434565.1 uncultured Flavobacteriaceae bacterium
TACTTCCTCCTTAATCCGGTTACCGGGCTTACCTTTGAAAAGCGGTGATGCCTTTTGTACCGAATTATGTTTTACATGAACTACGGGCAGGGCCAGTTGCCGCCATAAGCCAAGCAGTGTAGCCGCATTTTTTTCGGCACCCGGATTATTCCTCCGGCCTCCGTAATAATCCAATTCATCCAGGCCCATTTGGATGTCTATCAGCAATAATGCCGGTTGTTCCTTCCTGTTCATTACTATTAATTGAATGGTCTTTTGTCGTAAAGATTATCCTTTCCGCATGCTTAAATTAAATAATTTTAAAAGTAGACGGGGCTGTTTCCATGGAGGCACAGGCTCCTGACTACGTGGGAGACTAAAACCCGGTATGCTCGTGGGGCGGTTTGGCAGATTTTGCCGGACGCAGGCACACTGCTATTAGTCCCGGCTGTGAGAACTTTCATTAAGAAATGGTGCTGCTTGCAGCTTACCGGGGATCGGGCCTGTAGCCGGATTCTTGTTATTTCTTCCTCCGGTTATACCCCTTCCGGATCCGTATCATCGCCCGGGTTTTCCTCTTCAGCCTCAGAGGTCTTATTGAGGTTATTCTGCAGGATGTTAAGGTTTTTTAATTTGGTTTTCCATGTTGCCACGGCTTCCTTCTGCCTTTCGATTTTTTGTACCACCTCCTGAACCAGCGGGTTATTCTCCGAATCATTCGAAAAAAACTGCAGGTTATTCTCCAACTGCCGGATTTCGGACTTTATATCTGAAATCTTTCTTTTGATAAAGCTGCGTTCCCTGTAAATATCCTCGTCATTTTCGGTTTTGGCCAGTTGCTGAATTTTATTGCCGTATTTCAGCAATTCGGCTTCCTGCCTGCTTAGCCCGAGTTTGTTGAAAAGTGCGTCGAGGATTTTATTGAACCTGGCGTTGATCCCTTTTTTATTGAAAGGTACCCTGCCAGAGGATTTCCAGTCGGCAATGATTTCCTTTAGCGCTGCAAGGTCCTTATCTCGTTTACCGCTAAGTTGGAAGGCCTTTAGTTTATCGAGGCATTCATTCTTTTTAATAAGATTTTCGGTTTCCTGCTTGTTTGCCTTGTTCTTTGATGCATGCAGCCGGTCGAAATAATGGTTACATGCATTTTTGAAGTCTTTCCAGATTTTGTCTGAATATTTCCGTGGCACATGGCCTATATGTTTCCATTCCTCCTGGATACGTTTCATTTCGGCGGTGGCGGTATCCCAGTCTTCGCTCTCCTTCAGGGCAATGGCGGTTTCCAGCAAAGCCCTTTTCTTTTCAAGGTTTTCCTGCTGGTCTTTTTTCAGGGTTTTATAGTATGCATTTTTATTCCGGTTAAATGCCCGAACCGCATCCTTGAATTTGGCCCAGGTTTCTTCATTAATTTTTTGCGGAACCCTTCCGGCTTTAAAGAAAGCTTCGCGCAGGCTTTCCACTTCACGAATCTGTTGCTGCAACCCCCGGTGGTTATCCGCTACATTGTTAACTATTTCGCCTATTTTGCCAATTATTTCGTTTTTCTTTTCGAGATTTTGTTCAAAGGACTTCTCCATGTCCTTGTAGTGCTCCTGCCTGCGCAGATGCATAGCTTTGGTGGCATTGCTGAAACGTTCCCATATAGCTTCCCGGTGCTCCTGGTCTACCGGTCCTATATCTTCCTTCCAGATTTTATGAAGCGTTTGCAGTTCCCTGAAGGCCTTGCTGAGGTCTTCTTCTGCCGCAAGGCTCTCGGCCCGTTCAACCAGCTTTAGTTTTTCTTCAAGGTTGTGTTTAAAATCCAGGTCGCGCAACTCCCGGTTCAGGTGAAGAAAGTCATAAAAGATCTCGATATGATGGTGGTAGGTGCGCCAGACATCGTTGTAGTTGATCCTGGGAACCGGACCGGCATTACGCCATCTTTCCTGCAAATCCTTAAAACTCCTGTAAGTCGTGTTAATATCTTCCTCTACATTTACCAGGCTTTTAAGCTCTTCTATGATCTCCAGCCTTTTGGTGAGGTTCTGCCTGAGGTTTTGATCCAGGTTCCTGTAATACTGGTTCCTTTTCTCCCGGTATTCGGAGTAAACTTCATTAAACTGCCGTTTGGTTACCGAATTATAGCGAAAGTCCGCCTCATTGCCGCCTTTGCTTATGAATTCCTCCTTTTTTTCATCTATAAAATCCTGGAATTTAAGGTCGAATTCATATTTGACGGCTTCGGCATGCTTCCTCAAGGCCTGAACTTTCTCGTTGCGTAATAGCCGCTGAAGTTCCCCAACCAGGTTTTCCATAGACATGGAGTGATAATCGGGCATGGGGATGTGGTGCCTGCTCTGGTTATCTTCATCTTCGGCATCCTCGGCATTGGTCTCGTCGATCTCCTCCTGCACATCCTTTTCGTCTTCCTCCGGATTTGAGGCTTCCGGCGAAACGGTGGCAGCAGTTTCCTTTCGGGGAGCTTTTTGTGATTTTTCCTTTGGCCGGTCTTTCGGGATTTCCTCTTCCTTGGCAGCCGTTTTTTCGGACTTCTTAGGCTGTTCCGTTTCCGGCGGACCGGCCGCTTCCGCTTCCTGCCCCGGCGTATTTTCTGAGTCTGATCCGGAATCCCCTGATTCCGAATGCTCTTCCCCCCCTACAGCATCCTGTAGTTTATGTTCCTTCTCATCCAACATACTTCGGACTTTTAGGCTTATCCTTGCAATTCCAAGGGTAAGATACTACTATGTGCGCACACTGCAAAGGCATTGCAGGTTCTTTTTGGGAGGCCGGCAGGCCTGTGTCCGTGTATTTTTCAGGTAGGCAACTTGTCAGGAATTCCAGATTTCCCAGGCTTTTTCAGCTTGTAGTTCCAACATCCTCAAGCCATTCATAATTCGGGCCCCCTTACGTTCTCCTGCTTCTAAAAAACTTGTCTTCGCGGGGTTGTAGATCAGATCGAACAGGAGATGGCTGCTGCCCAGATGTTCATAAGGAAAAGGGGGCTTAGCGGTGATATCCGGAAAGGTGCCCAGGGGGGTAGCGTTAATGATTAGTTGATGCGTTTCTACAAGTTCCTGTCCCAGTTCGGGATAACCAAACTGGTTGCCGGCTGGTGATCTCGAGACATAGGAAACTCCGATACCGAGCTGATCCAGTACATATGCCACAGCCTTTGAGGCGCCGCCTGTTCCCAGGATCAGCGCCTTTTTGTCTCTGGCATTCAATATGGGCTGCAGTGCCTGACGGAAGCCATAAATATCGGTATTGTAGCCTTCCAGGCCTGACGGACTTATCTTAATGGTATTCACCGCGCCTATCTTTGCCGCTTCGGGATCAAGCAGGTCGAGATATGGGATGATGGATTCCTTGTATGGGATGGTGACATTGAGACCCTTAAGCCCCGGATTCTGTTCCAGAACTAGGGGAAAACCGGCGATCTGGTTAAGATCGAAGTTTTCATAACTATGGTACTCCAGCCCGAGTTCGGCAAACTTTCGGTTGAAATATGCCCTTGAAAAGGAATATGAAATATTCCTCCCCACCAGGCCGAATTTATATGTTTTGCCGCCTGCTTTTTCCATACCAGTCAATTGCTAATAACAACAGTATCCCAAAAATCACCATCAAAACAGCCCACCAGGTTTCGGCAAGGTCCATTTCGGGGAGGTATCTCTGGTAATTTACAATGATTTTATCGCCATTGGAGTCAAGCACGGGAATTCCTGAGGCATTGGTCATATAAATGGTCTTTTTCCATGGCCAGACAACACCAAGGGAACCTGTAATAAAACCGAGGATGACCGCGGTAGTGATATGCTTGTAATGATTAAGAACATATCCCAGTAAATGGGAGAGGGAAACCAGGCCAGTTGCAGACCCGGCCGTAAATACAGCAAGAATCCTAAGGGTTTCTAAGCGCTTCCTGTCTGATAAAAAGCCGAAATCCCCTTGTAACATTTCGGCAAGGGTATCGTACAAAGCATTAACCGAATCTACCAGGAGTAAAACGTAGTTCCCGAGCAGAATAAGGATAAAGGAGCCCGAAAGACCCGGGAGAGTCATGCCGGAAACGCTTATCATCCCGCAAAGGAAGATAAAAAAGAGGTTGTCATTTTCACGGGCCGGGCTTAAAAAACTAATGGATATGCCTGCAAGCAGGCCCAGGATGCCAGCGGGGATGGTCATCTTGTTCCAGTGTTCGAAGTCCTTCCCGATATAGTAAATAGAACCGATAATCATCCCGAAAAATGCCGCCCAGACCAGTAGCTCATTTTTATC
Organism: uncultured Flavobacteriaceae bacterium; assembly: GCA_964434565.1. Taxonomy (GTDB): domain Bacteria; phylum Bacteroidota; class Bacteroidia; order Flavobacteriales; family Flavobacteriaceae; genus Zeaxanthinibacter. The sequence continues at coordinate 4,240 of CAYSVQ010000150.1, forward strand.
AAGGGCGTAATCGAGCAATTTTGAAACGCTGAAATAACTAAACAACATCCCGGCGATCAGGAAACTCAGGAAGCTTCCGTTCACATAACGGTAAAAACTTTTAAACCTGCCGTTAACCAACAGTTTAAATGCCTTAAGATTTACCTTTTGCAGGGAATAGATAAACTCTTCATAAAAACCCACAACAAATGCCACAATGCCTCCTGAGACCCCCGGGACTTTGTTGGCTGCTCCCATACAAAGCCCCTTGATAAACAAAAAGAACTTGTCCGATAAGGATCTGGGCTGATGCATCGTAGACCTGGGATTATTTTTTTGAGGCTAACTTTTCCAGCATAAAAATAAGGGAAAAACCCAGGACAGCTAATAGTATAGCCTGGAGTAATTGCGGATTCCCTTCATAGGCAAATGGAGATACGTTTGCTTCCCTTACGGCAATTACCTTTTCTCCATATTTCCGGCTTTCAAGAACTGCTTTCCATGGCCAGATTTTGTTCAGGGAACCAAGAATAAATCCGGTGAGCAGACTGAGGGTAAGGTTATTATAATGGGTGAATAGATATTTTAATAGCCTGGCAAAGCTTAGCAGCCCGAAAACCGCCCCTGCAGCCACGGTTGCTAATACCAGCAGGTCTCGTTGGTGAACGGCATCAAGCACAGTTTTATAGGAGCCCAGGAGGACAAGGATAAAGGCGCCGGAGATGCCGGGGAGGATCATGGCACATATGGCCAGAGCTCCCGAAATAAAAAGAAAGGGAAGGCTGGAAGTATTTTCAATAGGGGGAAGGCTGGTAATATACCAGGCCAGTATGGTTCCTGCGATAAAAGCGGTAAAAATCCCGAGGTGCCACCGTTTTATTGCCCTGCCCACTACAATGGTGCTGGCAAGAACCAGCCCGAAAAAGAAGGCCCAGAGCAATACCGGTTGATTTTCCAGCAACCAGCTGATGAATTTTGCAAGAGAAGCCACGCTGATGGCAATTCCTGTGAGCAGCGAAAGAAGGAAGCCTCCATTGACCTGATTCCATGCCGCGAGAAACCCCTCTTTCCTCCAGGTGGTTAGCAGATTGAAATTAACAGCATTGATAGACCGGATCAGTTCTTCGTAAATCCCCGAAATAAAAGCGATGGTACCCCCTGAAACTCCCGGGACCACATCGGCGGCTCCCATGGCCATGCCTTTCAGGGTGATAATTATAAAGTCTAATCGGCGTCGTTTTCCCATAGAAGAAAACAAATGTAACTTTTATTGATCTCAATATTAAGTTAAAACTATGCTCTTTTAACTTAAAAAAGTTACAGGAAATGCCAGTATGGTTATTGAAGTGGTTGTTCTGATTTTTATCAGGCTGGCAGGCTCCCTTTTCCATTTCTTTCTCCAGGCTTCATGAAGATATGAAAGGGTGCCGGTTCTGGCCAGGCACGGCCTTGGCCTATTTGGTAGATTTCCTGATTCCGGAAATAATGTTTTGAGCCCATTCTGAATTAAAATAGTCAGGAAAGGCTTCCTCGAAAATCGCGAGTTTGGAGTAATCGGTCTTCAGGGCGTTAATAAAACGGTGTTTCGCCTTTATAAAGTCATTCAGCATCAGCAATACCCCAGCCATTTTATATTCCAGTTCGGCACTGTCGGGGAAAAATTCAAGCCCCTGAGTCAGTATCTGTGCTGCCGCTTCCAACTCCTTGTTGCGTGTTACCACTTCTGCCCATTCAATCCAGGTCTCCAGTTCATAGTTTCCGAGGTCGACACTTTGTTTATACGCAAAATCTGCCTCGTCATACTTTTTCAGCGCAGCATGGATCATAGCGCACTTCTTCCAGTACAAAGGATTTTCCCCGTCAATATTAATGGCCTTGTTGATGTAATACAGTGCCCGTTTGTAGTTTTTCTTCCTGAAATAGTAATCGGTGATTGCCAACCAGCCCTTATCGAGAAGCGGGTCTTCATGGACGGTTTTATAATAATAAAATTTTGCCATGTCATCGTTTTTGAGCTTTTCATGGCAGACTCCCATCCTAAGGTAGGCATGTGAAGTAGGATCCTCCATTGTGATGGTGGTTTCATAATTCTCAATTGCCTCGTTGTAGCGCCCCAATTGTTCCAACACCTTTCCTTTTTCGAAATACGCTCCAATAAAGGTGTCATCCGAAAAGATAGCAAAATCAAATGCCGCCTGCGCTTCAGTAAGCATGTCCTTGGTGACATACTGCTTGCCTAGCTGGTGCCAGGCTACCTGACAGTAAGGGTTGCGCTCCAGATATTCATTGAGGTAATGTATGGCCCCGTCATAATCTTCAAGAAACTCAAAGCAATAAATTACGTTATAGAGGGAGGAATAATCCTCTTCATCAAAATCCACACATTTCATAAAATTATCCCTGGCCATTTCAAAGTTGTCCATAAACAGGTATTCCATACCTAGCAGGGAGTAGATGTCAAAACTGTCCTCGGAAAGTTCAAGCGCGCGATTCAACAGGATCACGGCAGCCTCATGGTTGTCTTTTTTGGAATAGATATTGGCACGCTGAATATAGATTTCCTCATTATTGGCATCAAGCAGCTGTAATTCGTCCAGTATTTTTTCAGCCGTATCCAGCTTATTTTCGAATACCATGACCTCCACATCCAGCAATTTAAGTTCAGTGACGGCCGGGTGCTGTTGCAGGCCGATACTGATCGCTTTCTTTGCAAGGGAGATCTTCCCGATGTTCAGGTAGTGGTGAATAATATCCTCAAAGTCTTCTGAATCAAAAAAGTAGACATCATCCGTCTTCAGCATGAATTCAAACTTCGCTATGGGCTGGTTGGATTGTTCGTTAGGATCTAACGCCATAGATTCGGGTTTGGTTGAACTATGGACTTAAAAGTAGCCATTTTAAGACCTTTCATTTTTTCAAAATCAATCTTTCTTATTAACAAAATAGTTAACAACCTTCTCTTAAAACGTTTCAATTACCTCCAAAAGTATATCACAGCCCTTATCAATTTCTTCCATGGAAATAGTCAGAGGGGGAGAAATCCGTACCGCCCTGGGTTCAAACAGCAGCCAGAAAAGCACCAGGCCTTTCGCAGCACATTCCAAAATCAGACGGTCTGCCTGTTCAGCGTTTTCCAGGATCAGGGCAAGCATCAGCCCTTTACCGCGTATTTCACTGATAAGCGGATGTTTCAAACGTTGCCTGAACCTGGCTTCCTTGGCGGGAATGGCGGGCATGATTCCTCCTGAACATAATTCGTTCAGGGTGGCCAGGGCAGCCGCTGCTATTACCGGATTTCCACCAAAGGTTGTAATATGCCCCAGTTTGGGTTGCTCACTCAGCAATTTCATCATTGCCAGAGAGGCTGTAAATGCTCCAACAGGCATACCTGATGCCATACCTTTGCCCATGACCAGAATATCGGGAACGCAGGCATACTGCTCAAAAGCAAACAGGGTTCCTGTGCGGCCAAAACCCGGTTGTATCTCATCAAGGATCAGCAAGGCACCTGTTTCCGTACAGCGTTCCCTTACCTTTTTCAGGTATCCGTCCTCGGGAAGCACAAACCCCGCGCCCCCCTGTATGGTCTCCAGGATTACTGCCGCCGTGTTCTTCCCGATTTTATCTAGGTCGTCCACAGAATTAAAATCTATAAAGTGCACATCCGGCAGCAGTGGCCTGAAAGGCGCTTTACGAGCCTCGTAATCCATAAGACTCAGGCTGCCCAGGGTATTGCCATGGTAAGCCTTGTGTGCCGCTATCAACCCGCTTCGGCCGGTTGCCCTCCTGGCCAATTTAATGGCCCCTTCCATCGCTTCCGTACCCGAATTTACCAGATAGGTGCACCCAAGCTCATCCGGGAGCAGAGAAGCAAGTTTTTTGGCATATTCCACTGCCGGCGACAGGATGTACTCCCCATATACCATTACATGCATGTACCTGGCTGCCTGTTCCCGGACTGCATTTACCACAGCCGGGTGGCAATGCCCCAGGCTGCAGGCCGATACCCCGGCTACAAAATCCAGGTGGGCTCTGCCCTCGCTGTCATAGATATAGCATCCTTTGGCATCGGTAATCTCCAATGCCAGCGGATGGGGGGAAGTCTGAGCCTGGTATAAAAAGAAATCTTCCTTCATCTGCGCCTATTCGCCATTTCCGGAGGCAGTGCTTTTTTCAGTCGTGGGTGCCTTACCCTTCGGAACAGGGCTTTTATTTACCGGGTCTCCTTCATTCTTTGTCCGTTCCGCTTCTTCGGCATCAATATCTATGGGGTTATCTATCCCTCTGATCTTAACCAGGGTAACATTGTTGTCGTCCTCATCAAATATATCTTCCATCCTGCGGATACGTTCGTCGCCCCTCCAGATAAAACCTTTCAGTTTCCTGCTATTCTCAGGCAGTTCAGTTTCCGGGAAGATATTTCCATCCGGGTTGGTAAAAAAAGTTATGTCTTCAATATCATTTTCGGCCATGGTCATCCGGATGGCACTACAGATCGTTTTGTTGATCCCCAGTAATTCATCATCATCGTTATACATATAATAAATCAGTTCGGTATTCTTTACCAGGTCTACGATCTTTAATTCGTTCTCGATGAATTTTCCGAACAGGTCTTTTCCTTTTGCCTGGTTAAAACCTTTCATTCCAATTGTATCCTGCGAGATGACAAAGGCATTGTTGATGACCTTCAGGGAATCGAGTTTTTCGGTTTCGAGGTTCGAGATGAGATGAATACTGTCGCCTGTCATCTGATTTTCCACATTCCAAAGTACAGGATTCCTGATCAATTGGGTAATCCCCGTTTTCTGTTCAAAGTGAATAGAGTCGCATTTTCCGCTCAGGTCTGTTTTAAAAAATTTCGCGTTCCTGAAAGCCCTGAGGATCCGATCGTCCGGTTTCCCTGTAATCATAAGGGTATCGCCATGCATATAAAGGGAATCCTGCTGTACCAGGCTTACTGAAACAGCCCTTTTTGTCGCAAAAACGGAGTCCTGGGCCTTAAAGACTTCCGCATAATGGGCTCGGATTACCCCCTTGTTGATGGTATCGGTGACCTGGATATTGTTTGTTGCCGATGCAAATTGCGAAGCTTTGTCGAAATATACACTGTCGCCCTCTATGATACGATTATTGTAATCTATTTTAGTGTTTTTGATGCCGTATCCGCTTTCTATCTTGGTATCGTAAAATCCGCGTTCACAATATAATTTATAGGTTTTACCCGTAATAGTGGAAGGACCATACATATAGGCATTCCTGGAAGTGGTATAGTAATCGAGGCGGCTAGATTCGAGGGTATATTCCGGATTTTGGATAATCACACTGTCGAGGAACTGGTACTTTTTAGGGACCATAAAGTAACGGCCGATCTTGCTGGTAAGCGTATTGGCCGAATCCACGATGGTGCCCCCGGTGTTGTAATAGGACTCCTGGGTTGCACGGTCAAAGTACAGGGTGTCTGTGCGAAGCGTCATATCAGCATTATTAAGAACAACGGACTCCCAGGCTTTGGCAAGTTTCAAATTGCCGTCGTAATTTATCTTTCCGCCTGTCATCTGTATGGAATCTCCCTGCTGAAGTCTTATATTTCCTATGGCCCTGAGTTTGTTCTCTTTCTGGTAGAAGATGGCGATGTCGCACCACAGGTCGGCGCCCTGGTGTTCAAACTGAACCTGCTTTTCGTCCTTACTGAAGATGGAAGCGCCGGGGTACTGTGCCTCATCCTTGGTAAAATTGGCACCGTATACGATATTGATCTGTTTTACCTCGGTAGTATCTGTCTGGGCCAGCAGGCCGGTGGTCAGCAAGGTGAACAGGAGAATGAAAAAGTGCCTTTTCAAGACCAGTATTTTAACCAAAAATAGAATATTTTAGAGGAGAAGGCCACTTCCTGGCAGGTTTTAGGATTTTATTGGGAGGTGCCGGTGCTTATCGTTTTATGGTCTGGGTACGGTCCGGACCTACCGAAACAATACCAATGGGAACTTCCAGTTCCTTTTCCAGAAAAACGATATAATCTACTAAAGCCTGTGGGAGTTCCGAAGCCTTGCTCATTCCGGTAAGGTCTTGCTGCCAGCCCGCCATTTCGGTATATACCGGGCTAATGTTTTCCGCTTCAATATTGTAAGGCAGGTGGGTGATTTGTTCACCCCTGTACCGGTAGGCAGTACATACCTTAATTTTACTAATCCCGCTCAGCACGTCGGCTTTCATCATCATCAGGCTGGTAACCCCATTGATGCGAACGGCATATTTCAATGCAACCAGATCGAGCCAGCCGCAACGTCTTGGCCTGCCGGTTGTAGCCCCGAACTCATTGCCTACACGGGCAATGGTAGCCCCGACATCATCAAAAAGCTCTGTTGGAAAAGGACCGCTTCCAACTCTGGTGGCATAAGCTTTGAAAATGCCGAATACTTCACCTATGGTGGTGGGCGCTACCCCCAGACCCGTACAGGCTCCGGCAGCGGTAGTATTGGAGGAGGTTACATAGGGGTATGTTCCAAAATCTATGTCGAGCATGGATCCCTGCGCCCCTTCAGCCAGAATCTTTTTCCCCTGTCTGTGGGCCTGGTAGAGGTATTCCTCGCTGTCTATGATACTCATCTTCACAAGAGCATCCACTGCCTTGAAGAATTCGGTTTCCAGTTCACTGAGGTTGTATTGAACGTCTACGTTATAGAAGCTGATCATGGCCTCGTGTTTATTGGCCAATGCCCGGTATTTTTCCCGCCATCCAGCGAGTTCCAGGTCGCCCACCCGCATCCCGTTGCGCCCTGTCTTGTCCATATAGGTAGGGCCAATGCCCTTAAGAGTGGAGCCTATTTTAGCCTTTCCCTTGGCGGCTTCCGAAGCGGCATCGAGCAGTCGGTGTGTGGGTAGGATTAAATGGGCTTTGCGTGAAATTAAAAGGCGGGAGGCAATGTCTATATTGAATTTTTCCAGGTTCCTGAGCTCCTTACAGAAGATTACGGGGTCTATCACCACGCCGTTTCCAACCACATTGATGGCATTCTTGTGGAAAATGCCCGAGGGGATGGTGTGCAACACATGCTTGATGCCGTCGAATTCAAGGGTGTGCCCTGCGTTTGGGCCACCCTGGAATCTTCCGATAATATCATAGTTTTTTGTGAGTACGTCTACGATCTTTCCCTTGCCCTCGTCGCCCCATTGTAATCCTAGTAGTAAGTCTACCGCCATAAAAAGAAATTGCTTATTGTATGTGGTTAGTTGTTAGCGTTCTCGTGTTTGTTCCGGACACCATAGAAGTATAGCGAATGGTTGGTGATCTTAATGTCGAAAACTTCTTCTATTGTCTTTTTAATCGACTGGATACGGGGGTCGCAGAATTCCACAACCTCCCCGGTGTCGGTAAGAATTACGTGGTCGTGCTGCCGGTCAAAATAGGATTTTTCATACTGTGCCTGATTCTTGCCAAACTGGTGTTTTCGCACAAGTTTGCATTCCAGCAACAATTCGATGGTATTGTAAAGTGTCGCCCGGCTCACGCGGTAATTTTTGTTTTTCATACTGATATAGAGCGATTCTATATCAAAATGCTCATCACTTTCATAGATCTCCTGCAGGATGGCGTAGCGCTCAGGGGTCTTCCGGTGCCCGTTTTCTTCCAGGAAAGCCGTAAAAACGTTTCTTACAATTTCTTGATCCTTAATACCCATGTTGACGTGCTAAACAATGCCCTGCAAAGGTACTGCTAAAAATTAAATTCTGAAGACTTTATCAATCCCGTTGATCTCCTTGAGGTTTTCGATCAGTTTTTTAAGGATGGCCTTGTTTTTAACCACCAGGGAGATCTTCCCGGTAAATGTTCCCCCGTCTGTACTGAAGTTAAGATTGCGCATATTCACGTGCATGTTGTCTGAAATAATTTCGGTGATCTCATTCATCAGCCCCAGGTTGTCTATTCCGGTCAATTTTATTTCTGCCGTAAATTCTTCCTGGGTGGAATCTATCCATTTTGCGCTGATGATCCTGTAGGCGTAGTTGGATTGGAGGGAGATGGCATTAGGACAGTTTTTTTTGTGCACTTTGATCCCTTCGTTAACACTTACAAAACCAAATACATCATCGCCGGATATGGGATTGCAGCATTTCGAAAGCTTGTAGCTTAGGCGTTCCTCTTCCTTGCCGAAGACCAGCATGTCGTATTTTACGGTGATCTCTTCTTTGTCTATATCCTGGGGTACCTGTTTCCTCCGGATGGTATTTTTAAAGAAGCTGATAAAGGCATTGTTGTAAGAGGAGGCAAAGTCTTTTATTTTCTGGTTATCTATTGCCCCGATCCCCACCCTGTAAAACAAGTCAAGGCTGGTTTTAAGCTTAAAATAGATCACCATTTTATTAATGACATCCTCATTAAGGGTGACTTTCTGGGATTTAAGTTTACGCCGGAGTACTTCCCTGCCTTCCATGGCCACCTCCTTTTTCTCTTCCCGCAGGGAGGAGCGGATCTTGGCTCGGGCCCTGGCGGTGGTGGCATAATCCATCCAGTTCTGGTTGGGTTTAGCACTTTCTGAGGTTATGATCTCAACCTGGTCGCCACTGTTCAGTACCGTATTCAGGGGTACCAGTTTCCCGTTTACCTTGGCGCCACGGGTACGCATCCCTACCTCGGTATGAATGTTAAAGGCAAAATCAAGGGGGGTTGCCCCTTTAGGCAAAGATTTAAGCTCTCCTTTTGGGGTAAACACAAAGATCTCCTTGGAGTAAAGGTTCAGTTTAAATTCCTCGACGAAATCAACAGCACTGCCGTTTGAGGTTTCCAGGGCCTCCTGAAGGCGGTTCAGCCATTCCTCAATTCCCTGCTCCTTATGGTCTCCGTGTTTGTACTTAAAGTGGGCCGCATAGCCTTTTTCCGCGATTTCATGCATGCGCTCACTTCGTATCTGCACTTCCACCCATTTTCCCTTCGGTCCCATAACGGTGATATGCAGGGCCTCATAGCCGGTTGATTTGGGCGAAGAAATCCAGTCCCTCAGGCGGATTGGGTTAGGGGTGAAATGATCAGTAACTATGGAATAGATTTTCCAGGCGATGAATTTTTCATTCTGCCGGTCCGATTTATATATTATCCTGATGGCAAACTTGTCGTAGATCTGGTCAAAGGAAACATTTTGGACCATCATTTTTTTCCGGATGGAATAAATTGATTTCGTGCGCCCCTTAATGAAGTAATCGAGGCCTTCCTTATCCAGGGAGGATCTTAAAATAGACGAGAAGTCGTCTATGTATTGTTGCTGTTCTTCCTTGGTATCTTCAATTTTCCCCTGTATATCATGGAAGACCTCGGGTTCCGTATATTTAAGGCTAAGGTCCTCAAGTTCGGTTTTTATGTTATAGAGCCCAATCCGGTGAGCCAGAGGGGCATAAATATAAAGGGTCTCGGAAGCTATCTGAACCTGCTTGTGTTCCGGCATCACATCCATTGTCAGTAGGTTGTGGTAGCGGTCGGCAATTTTAATAATGATCACCCGGACGTCGTCGCTGAGGGTAAGCAGCATTTTCCGGAAGTTTTCGGCCTGCTGCGAGATATTCATGTCCTTCTTCAGGTGGGCGATCTTGGTGAGACCGTCAACAATACGGGCAACAGTTTCCCCGAATATCCGTTCAATGTCAACCAGGGAATATTCCGTGTCCTCCACAACATCGTGAAGCAGGGCGGAGGCAATAGACACGGCGTCCAACCCTATTTCCGAGGCAACGATCTTTGCCACGGCTATTGGGTGGAAAATATAAGCCTCCCCCGTTTTGCGGCGTTGGTTTTTATGGGCGTCAACCGCAACGTCAAAGGCCGTACGAATAAGTTTTTTATCTTCCCCGCTCAGGGTCTGGTAGCTGATGCGCAGTAATTCCTTATACTGTTTGGCAATTTGCCGGTTTTCTTTCTCTACAGTAGTTACTTCCCTCCTCATATATTAAAATTACCACAAACTTTATAAGTAGGCAACAAATATTATGCCTTAAGTTGTTGTATCCGGTCCTTCAGCGGAGGATGTGAATAATGTACAAAAACATAGGCAGGATGGGGAGTGAGGTTGTTGAGGTTGTTCCGTGAGAGCTTTTTAAGGGATGAAATCAGCGGTCCGCCTTCGAAGGTTTTCCTGGCGAAGGCATCTGCTTCGAATTCGAATTTCCTCGACAGGTAATTCAGGAGCAGGCCGGTTAATTCGGAAACCGGACTGTACAGCATGCCAAAGCCTACCAGGGCAGCATGAAAGCTGGGCTGGCTTACTCCTATGGCCAAAGACACTTCGGGGTTGTTTATAAATAGCGATAGCAGGTATAAGGTAATCCCGGTATTGAGGATGGAGGCGAACAGGTTAATAACAATATGATTGCGTTTGTAATGTCCTACTTCATGGGCAAGGACAGCCACAATTTCTTCTTCTTCGAGGTCCTTAATCAGGGTGTCGAAGAGCGTTACCCGTTTTTCCTTCCCGAAGCCTGAAAAATATGCATTTGCCTTGGTAGAGCGCCTGGAGCCGTCTATAACAAAGATATTTTCAAGTTTAAACCCCACGCTTTCTGCATAGCTTTCAATTTTGGTTTTCAAGCTGCCTTCTTCCAGCGGTGTTTGCCGGTTGAAAAGCGGCACAATCAGTTTGCTGTAAAAAAGATTCATAAAGATGGTAAAGGCACTTATCAGGCCCCATGCATAAATCCAGAAATTTTCCCCGGTAAGCTGGTACAGCCATACTATCAGGGCCAGTAATCCGCCGCCCAGGATCAGTATTAGCAGCCATCCCTTGATTTTGTCGAGCAGGAAAAGTCGTTTCGTGGATTTATTAAACCCGAACCGCTCCTCGATAACAAAGGTATGGTACCAGGAAAAAGGCAGGGACAGAATATCGGCACCAATAAGGATGATCCCGAAAAAGACCATGGCCTGTATAACTGACTGGTCTGAGATACTTCTCGCAACACTGTCTACCCATTCAAACCCGCCGGACAGAAGGAACACAAGGGATAGAAGCAGGGAAAAGCCGGAGCTGAGGAGACCGAACCTGTAATTGGTGCGTTTATATGACTGCGACCGTGCATAATCCTCTTCACCATACACATCCTGAAGGTCAGCGGGGATGGGTTCCCCGAATTTTTTCGCATTTAGGTGACCTAACACCGCTTCCACCAGGAATTGCAAAATAAGGATGGCAATTATGAGGTAAAATAAAAAGCTTGTTTGCATCAGCAGGTTTCCGGTTTGGTTTCAAAAAAGCCCCGGAAGCGGGGTTCAGGCGAGTTGCTTTCGTTGCCGCCTTGCTTCAAAGATAAGTATTGCCGCTGATACAGAAACATTCATGGAATCTATTTGCCCTTCCATGGGAATGATGATGTTTTGATCGGCCTGCTGCAGCCATTCCTCACTGAGCCCCTCAGCCTCCGTACCCACCACAATGGCACAGGCCTCGCTAAGATCAACATCGGTGTAAGGTATTGAAGCGGTGAGGGCTGCACAGAACATCCGGCAATTATTTTGCCTGAGGTAGTGAATTACTTCTGAAGTTGATCCTAAACCAACCTGTGTGGTGAACAGGCATCCTACACTGGAACGAATGGTATTCGGATTATAAAGGTCGGTTTTGGGATTTGCTATGATCACCGCATCCAGGGCGGCCGCGTCGGCAGTTCGAAGTAAGGCTCCTATATTTCCGGGTTTTTCAGGAGCTTCGGCGACCAGGATGAGCGGATTAATACGCCTGAGCAGCAGGCGCTCCAGGCTGTGATCCCGGCATCGGCCAATGGCCAGTACGCCCTGGGTATTGCCCCGGTAGGCCAATTTCGTATAAACGTCCCCGCTGACACTGACACAGACCGTATTTTGGGCAAGGGTTTTCCGGATTTGCCGGAAACCCGGGTCGGGCAGGATGTCAGGGCAAAAGAAGATGGTTTCTATCGTATATCCTCCCTTTATCGCCAGTTTCAATTCCCGTTCTCCTTCAATTACGAAAAGCCCCGCGGCACGGCGTTCCTTTGATTTCACCCTTAAAGACAGCACTTTCTTAACCCAGGGATTATGAATACTGGAAATTTCCTTAAATTCATCCATACCTGCAAAAATAGCGTAAACTGTAATTATTTCGGAGGGGAGCCGACTAAATCGCGAAGCTAATAACAACAAACATGAGACCACTGATCCTTCTAATTGCCCTTGCCTTGTTAAACGGTTGCGCGGAAAACCGCAAAGAAACCGAACAACCCGAAAAACAAGCCGCAGACAGACCAAATAAAGACGGGAATTCTTATCCGGATGCCCTGAACATGGTTTTTGAAGCCCACGGCGGACTTGATATATGGCAAAAGCAGCAAACGCTCAGTTTCCGCATGCCGGTTGGCGAGGCCTTTGAATCGCATACCATAGACCTCTATTCTCGTAAAGACCTCGTGGAAGGACCTACTTATTCCCTGGGCTTCGACGGGCAGCAGGTATGGCTTGCCGGGAATACTTTTGAAGGCGATGCGATATTCTACCATAACCTGATGTTTTATTTCTATGCAATGCCTTTTGTGCTGGCTGATGATGGAATTGTTTACGGGACCATAGACGATCTGGTTTTTCAAGGCAAGAGCTATCCGGGGATACGCATCAGTTACAAAAGCGGGGTGGGGACGAGCCCAAGGGATGAGTACTACCTCTATTACGAACCGGCTACCTATACCATGGCATGGCTTGCGTATACGGTAACTTATTTCAGCGAATCCTCTTCCGATGAACTGCATTGGCTCCGATATGATAACTGGACGGATGTAAACGGCCTTTTGCTGCCCGAATCCATAACCTGGTATAATTATGAAGGGAGGGCCATAACTGATCCCCGGAATACGGTATCGTTTAAAAATAGTATGCTAAGCACAGATCCAATGCCCGAAGGATATTTCGCTGTGCCCCCTGAAGCCACCCCGGTAAATCCCAAATCGTAATGGGACATACATCGTGATCCAGGCTATAAAGGGTGTTTTCTGTGGTAAGTTATCAGCAGGGAAACAATCCGGTTATAGCTTTTAATCCCTTCCGTCTGGTTATTTGCCTTTAAAAACGTATTGAACACAGATTTAAATATCGGTTCCATCGGGTTTTCATACCCTTTCCAGAAATCTTCCAATTCCCTGAAGTTGGCTTGTACCCCACTGTTGAAACCGGCAAAAAGTTGTGCTGAGATCGCAGGGTCGCGGGCGCGAATTTCCGAGAGGCAATAGCTGGCGGCATAGGCGGCGGCGGCATACCGGAAATACGGGTCGTTATTGGAAGCCGTAACCAGGTATCCTATAAAATTTGTTTCATTCTCGGCTGAATACCCCAGCTGATGTCCTATTTCATGTCCGCATATCACGGGATATCGGAAAAGGGGAATTTTACGGTTAACCTGTGCTTCATTAGTGAATGGATTCAGGTAGCCACCATAACCCATATAGGTGAGCATGCTGCTAAAGAGCGATTTTTTTACACTTGGATGCCTGTATTGCAAATTTGGGTACGCATGCCCCAGAGATTTATAGCCAGAGAGGGTCAACCTGAGGATACTGTCTCTGCTGTAGGGAACTTGCACCGCAAGGAGGCTGTCGCCGGTTAGTTCCATCTGCATTTGGTTTGTACGGGCAATCATCTGTTCGGTAAAGGCCATCAATTCGGGCAGGGAATAGCCCTCCTCCAGTTCAAGGCTTTTATAAAGTGGCTGGCGGTAATAATTAAGGCCCCACAGCAAATGAAAACAAAAATAGGCCACAGAAAGCACCAAAGTCATATTTCTGAGCAATGCAATCGGTTGGTTTCGGATCCTCCGGTGGTGCTTAATAAGGTACCAAACAGCGGTAAAAAACAATAATACATACAGGCAGTCGCCCACGGAAAAAGGGATCCAGCCGTATAGGATCCGGAAAAAGGAGGAAATATGGGGGTAAAGGCCCTGGCTGTACCAGCTTTCCACAAGTCCCGGATACTGCCTTAATAATATCACCAGAGCTATCTGTGGTAAAATAGCAAGCGCAATCATATTCCTGAGTCTGTTTTTCATCGCCCTAAAAATAACCAAATCTGCCGCTTCCTGCTTTCCAATGTGTATTTTAGCGGCATAATTTTACACAATGCATATTGACATTAGGGAGCTTGAACCAACGGAAGTGTGGAGCTGTTTTGCCAATCTGAACACGGTTCCAAGGCCATCGAAGAAAGAAGAAAAGGTTATACGATTTATGCTGGCATACGGGAGATCACTGGGCCTGGAAACGTTTAATGACAGCGTTGGCAATGTTATAATAAGGAAACCGGCCTCCTCAGGAATGGAAGGCCGGAAAACGGTTGTTTTGCAAGCTCATCTTGACATGGTTCACCAAAAGAATGAGGATACCGTATTTGATTTTGAACAACAGGGGATTGCAATGTTTGCCGAAGGCGACTGGGTGAAGGCCCGGGGTACAACGCTGGGAGCAGATAACGGGATGGGGGTGGCCGCCATTATGGCGGTCCTGGCAAACGACTCCATTGCACACCCACCTCTGGAAGCGCTTTTTACGGTAGATGAGGAAACGGGGATGACGGGCGCGAAAGGACTGGAACCCGGTCTCCTTCAGGGAGAAATCCTCTTGAACCTGGATACGGAAGAAGATGACGAGATAGACATAGGTTGTGCCGGAGGGATTGATGTTACCGCCAGCGGAACCTATAAAGAAGAACTGCCGGACAAGGATGGGATGGCCTATACCATTAGGGTAAAAGGCCTACAGGGAGGGCACAGCGGCATCGATATTCACCGCAGACTCGGCAATGCCAACAAGATCATGAACCGCCTGCTTTCCCTGGCAGCACGTCAGCACAGCCTCGGTATCGGCAGCATAGATGGTGGCAGCCTTAGAAATGCCATCCCCAGGGAGAGTGTGTCAATTATTACCATCGCCGGCGATAAAAAAGCGGCCTTCGAAAGGGATTTTAATCAATGGGCCGTGGATATTGGAAAGGAACTACAAGCCAGCGAACCTCAGTTAACGATTCAACTCCTGCCAGCTGGAACGCCGGAGCGGGTTATGTCAAGGGAGGACACCAATAAATTACTGACAGCCGTTTCGGAAGCCCATAACGGCGTATATACCATGAGCAGCAAGATTGAAGGGCTGGTGGAAACTTCCAATAATATCGCCAGGGTGAGTGTTTCTAAGGGCGCCATCAAAATAGGCTGTCTGGCTCGTTCCTCGGAGGAAGAAATGAAGGCCGGACTGACCAAGGCGCTGCGAGCGGTCTTCGAAGCGGCCGGTTACGCGGTGACTTTAAGCGGGGAATACCCGGGATGGAATCCCAACCCGGATTCTGAGATCCTCGGGCTTATGCTCGGCAGGTACCGCACGCTCTTCAAGGAAGAACCTAAGGTAGTAGCCTGCCATGCCGGGCTGGAATGCGGGATTTTAGGGGCCACTTACCCTGGGATGGATATGATCAGCTTTGGGCCCACCATTAAGGGGGCGCACTCTCCTGATGAACGTGTTCAGGTTTCCTCGGTTGCGAAATTCTGGCTTCTTTTATGCGACCTTCTGAAACATATCCCGCCGAAAGAAGACGGCATACGATAATTTTATTCAGGCTGGCGAAGAAAGACCTTTCAACTAGCCGACAGCAATTACATGTAGCACTTGCGATCAGGCAGTCCAGCTGGATGACTGAATTTCGGGTTGTCAATAATCCGCACCATACTGCAAGCTTATTTCATCTGCAAGGATTAGCTTAAGACGGGGTGGGGATGCAGACCCCTATCATTATTATGCTAGTTTTTTTGATCCGGAAACTCCAATGCCTGTATTCATAATCCCTGGAAACTTTTTACAGCCGCCGGAGTTACCTTAAGACCGGGGCGTGCCTGGGAATTCCATTCAGCAATAATTATATTATAAACGACTAACTTCTCCTATGAACCTTTGAATACTGCAAGCTTATTTCATCTGCAAGGATTAGCTTAAGACGGGGCGGGGATGCAGACGCCTATCATTATTATGCTAATTTTTTTGATTCAGGAATCGCCCCTGCAGGTATATGTACTTCACTGCAAAGCTTCTTCAATTCCAGCGATGCCTTTAAACGGGGCAGGTGTGGAATCCCCTCGCCACAATGACTTTTTTCGTAAGGCTAGTTACCTTTCCTGCAACCCTGGTATACTGCAAGCTTTTTGCAACCAACAAGACTAATTTAACATTCGGAGGGGGTGGGTATCCCCCGCTATTAGATCCTATTTCTTTGAAGCAATGATTTCATCCGGTGAAGTAAGGGAAGGCATGCTTCCGGTAGACACAAAGAGGGAGGCTGCAGGGTGGAAATACTCATTCTTTAGCTGACGGACCGTTTGCGTGTCTTCCTGCCTTGGCACTACAGGGAACAGTCGCAGGTATGGCACTAATTATACGTGGTTATGTCTGCTCCTGAACTCAGAAGCCAACAAAATCCCCTGTCTCGGCATTTCAACCACAGGAGCCAACCAATAAAACCGGGCTGGCTCCAGCAAGGTTTCTCTGATCTTAAGACCCTGAGCCAGCGTATGTTTTGATCCTTTTGTACATGCAGATATCTGAAAAATGATTATATTTAAAGAACAGCGAGTTTTGTTATTAATTTGTGGATATGGGTATTAAGAGTTTTATGGGAAAGCGGAAATTGCCCTCGGAAGAAGAAGTGCCTCTGAAGGTTAGTGATTATATGACCCGTAAACTGATTACCTTCAGCCCTGATCAGTCGGTGGAGGATGTTATAGAAAAGCTTATCCGCAACAGGATCTCAGGGGGCCCTGTGGTAAACGACAAAAATGAACTTGTCGGCATTATTTCCGAAGGGGATTGTATCAAACATATCTCCGAAAGCAGATATTACAATATGCCGCTGGAGAATGCAAAGGTGGAACACTATATGGTTAGGAACGTGGAAACCATAAACGGGAACCTGAATATTTTCGACGCTGCCAAATTGTTTCTCGAATCCAAAAGAAGGCGTTTCCCCATAGTGGAAAATGGAAAGCTGGCGGGGCAGATTTCCCAGATGGATATCCTGAAAGCCACGATGAAACTTAAGTCGCAGAACTGGAAATAGCAGCTTGGGTAACTCAAGGACAAAACCCCGCAATTAGCGGGGTTTTTGTATTAAACATTAGCTGTACTATATGCAACTCCGGTGGGTTAACCCGTTTTTATTCGGTGCCCACGATTTCCAGATCGAAAACCAGGTCCGAGTCCGGTGGAATCGGGCCGGTGCCCTGAGGACCATATCCCAGGTGTGATGGAATAAATAACCGCCATTTATCGCCTACCTTCATATTAAGCAGGCCTTCCCTGAATCCGGCGATAATGCGCGCTTCCGGACTGTATTCCATAGGTATGGGTTGGTATCCGCCACCCTGCTCACGTCGGGGGTCATATATTCCATATGCCGTTGCCACATCAATATAATTGCTGTCAAACAGAGTCCCATTCATCAGGTAACCGGCATAATTTACCAGGACCATCTGACCTGTTCCCGGCTTGTCGCCCTCTCCGGTAATCAATTCCAGGTATTTCAGCCCGGATGGCATTTCCCTGGCTTCTACAATCTGATTTGCGAATTCCCTTGCCTTGTCTGCCTTTATTTTATCCAGGGCTGCGGTCCTGGCTTCTTCCTCGGCGAAATAATCTTTCATCACCTTTACCGCGTCAAAATCTTTCGCTTCTTTCCCATTGCGGATAATATGTACTTCGTTCATTACCACATCCTCAACCGGCTTGTCTGCAACTGCAGTCTTTAAATTGGCAATAGTATCCACAACTTCCAAGCCCTCAACTACTTCTCCAAAAACCGTGTGTTTGCCGTCAAGGAAGGGGGTTGCCTTATGTGTGATAAAAAATTGGCTGCCATTGGTGGTTAGTCCTGAATTGGCCATCGACAGAATTCCTGCCTTGTCGTGTTTAAGAGAATCATTGAATTCATCCTTAAAGCGATAACCCGGGTTTCCGCTCCCTGAACCTGTCGGATCGCCACCTTGAATCATAAAATCTTTAATTACCCTGTGAAAAGTTACGCCGTTAAAGTATTTACGGTCTTTGTACTCCTCACTTACATATTCGTTGGTCCCTTCCGCCAAAGTAACAAAATTGGCTACCGTCAGCGGAGTTTTCCGGTATTCAAGTTTTACTATGATATCGCCCCTGTTTGTTTGTATATCCGCAAAAAGCCCGTCACCCAGATCGGCATACTTGCCCGGTTTGCAGCTAAACATCAATGCCGTTAAGGCGAGTAAGAGGATCGTGGATTTTTTCATGCTTTGTATTTTAGTTTTGAACACTGTCTTGTTGTTTTTCTATTTGTAATATGGTTATCGTTGATTTTAATGGAATATTGGCTCCAATCCTTTCCTTATCTCCGGGATATCCGTATGCGAGGGAGGAGGGGTATAGGAAGGTTGCGGTTTCCGCTTCTTTCAACATTTTCACACTGCTACGGAGCCCGGGGAATAGCAAATCCCTGTCTTCCTTGTCTACCAGATATTCGAGATCGCCAATTTCATCCGCACTGTAGATGGTATCATTATCCAGGCTTAGGATATTGAATCTGAGGGTTACAAGGTCTCCGGGTTTCGGAGTGTAAGAAGATGTATCGTTTCTTTCATTATAGTAATACCAGGACCCTGCCGCACTGCTCTGATAATCATGTATGCTGTCGTGGCTGATAATTTCCTTAATCCTGTTTTCCTCCCTCGCAAGCAATTCCCTGTTCCGGGTAACAGATTCTTTCATAAAGCTGCCTGATCGCACCTCCACGGGTTTGCGGGGAACCGGGCCGCCACAGCCAAATAGCAGGCAGAAAATTATCAGAAATGGGTATATTTTCATGTGGTCAGCGCTTCTTTGTATGCTTTCAGCAAGGATTCAAAACAGGCAATGGTCTTTTCCATAGATTCCTGGCTTCTTCCCCCTGCGGCGTTTAAATGTCCGCCACCGGCGAAATGTGTTCTGGCAAATTCATTTACCGAAAAATCCCCCTCGGAACGAAAGGAAATCTTAATGATCCCTTCCTCCCGGCTTTCTATAAATATGGCTGCAAAACGTATGCCTTCCAGGGTAAGCCCGTAATTTACAAAGCCTTCCGTATCGCCTTTTTTGTATTGATGAGCGTCGAGTTCGTCCTGCCGTAAGCTGGTATAGGCCGTGTTGTATTCTTTTATGATCACCATATTCCTAAGGGCGCAACCAAGAAGTTGCATTCTTTCGGGGGTATTGGTGTCGAATATTCTATTGTGGATCTCAGTATTCCTGGCACCCTTGTCTATAAGATCTGCAACAACCCGGTGGGTTCGGCTGGTGGTAGCCGTATATTTAAAGGAGCCTGTATCCGTCAGAATTCCCGCGTACAGGCAATTGGCGATTTCCTGCCCTATTACATCAAGGTCTCCCAGCTGCTCTATAAAATTGTAGACCATTTCACAGGTTGAACTCATTCCGATATCCGAATAGGTCGCCACCGCGTAATCTCCCGGTGCCTGGTGGTGGTCGATCATCAGGAAAGCGGCCTTAGAGGCTTCCAGGGTTTCCCTCATAGCGCCAACCCTGTCGAGATGGTTAAAATCGAGAGTAAAGATTAGGTCTGCCTCAACCAGGAATGCGGAAGCCAGTTCCTGTTCCTTTTCAAAATTCAGGATTTTCTCATTCCCAGGCATCCATTTCAGGAATCTGGGGTAGTCATTGGGTGAAATTACCACTGCATTATGACCTGCGCCTGCCAGGTAATGCCAGAGTCCGAGGCAGGCGCCTATGGCATCCCCATCGGGGTTTTTATGGGGAACGATAACAATTTTTCCCGGCGAACTCAGCAGTTCCCGAAAGGTTTTAAGGTCCTTTGAATTCATTCGGGCAAAGATACAATTTAATACAAACGGGCATAGGATGGGCGTGGAATTTTAAATCCGGGGCAGGCGTATGCTTCCATGGTTTTGCAAGGGGGGCAGAATATTGTTGTGGGTTGGATGCAGAAAATGTACTTTTGCAAAAATTTTTTAAAATGACAGGGAACAGGACGTTTACCATGATCAAACCCGATGCGGTTGAAAACGGCCATACAGGTGCCATCCTGGAAAAGATCAATTCCGCAGGGTTTAAGATTATTGCTATGAAATACACCCAGCTTAGCAGAAGAGATGCCAGAAGGTTCTACGACATACACAAAGAGCGATCGTTCTTTGAGGAACTGGTGGATTTTATGACACGTGGCCCCATTGTATCGGCAATCCTGGAAAAGGAGAATGCAGTTGAGGATTTCCGCGCACTGATAGGTGCTACCAACCCCCAGGAGGCTGCAGAGGGCACCATCCGGAAGTTATATGCGAAAGATATAGGGGAAAATGCCATCCATGGGTCAGACAGCGATGAAAATGCTCTGATTGAAGGGTCTTTCCACTTTTCCGGAAGAGAGATTTACGGATCCTGAAGCCCCCAAGGGTAGAGCCGTTATCGCGGAGGCTACCGGAGAACCAGATTTTTTACCAGCTCCCGCCCGAGTTCTTCATTCATCATAGTGATGATTTTGCTTTTTCCCAAACTGAGTTCTTCCCTTAAGACCGAGGAGGAAAGGGAAACAAAGAGCGTATCATTTCTCAGTTCAACGGCGGTTGTATAATTATTCACCCCTTTCCCCATCAGGTTCTTCCAGGCATGCCTCGCATTAACCTTGTCCATTCCCGGCTGCAGTTTGTTCACAGCAATGAATTCCCTGATGGCACTGCCCAGAGAACGGTCTTTTTCTTTCTTATTGCTCATGGTGAGGTTACTAAAGGTTGATATCGCTTATAATGGTAGGTATGATTTTCCTGATTAACAACGCTGAAATTTTCAGGGCCAAGCCTTAACAACCGCTCCTCCCATTCAAAATCGTCAGCCCGGTATACCATGTAATAGTTGCCGTCCTTTTCTATAATGCTGAAAAGAGCCGCATCATCTGAAGTGATAAAAGTGCCGTCCAGCTGGGGTTGAACTTTCTTCCGATACCCTTCGGCCCCTTCCAGGTTGAGGAAATCAATGGTAGCATTCAGGCCATAGTCCCTGGATTGGCCGGAAGGATCTTCCACTTCTTCAATTTCCCAATATCCGTTAAGGTTTTCAAGGTCAGCCCTGCCTACTTTTCTCTCACAGGAGAGGATCGACAGGCAAAGCAGAAACAGTAACAATTTTTGCATGCTACAATTTAAAGATTTTGTAGCTCTGATGGATTTTTTTAACAATGGTTTCGGTCCGTTCCGGATGTGTATCGCTTAGAAATAGCTGGCCGAAGTTCTTGTGATCCACCAGGGTTATGATATGCGCAACCCTTTGTTCATCGAGCTTATCGAAGACATCATCGAGCAATAAGACCGGGGTTGTCTGCGATTCCTCCTTCAGCATATGGAATTGAGCAAATTTAAGGGCGATGAGGAAGGATTTCTGCTGCCCCTGGCTACCGAATTTTTTGATGGGATGGCCCGCAATTTCAAACTTCAGGTCGTCTTTGTGAATCCCCCAGCTGGTAAACTGAAGCGATTTGTCTTTCTCAAGGCCCTGCTCTAAAAGTTCCAGCAGGGGTGCATCGCTGAGCTGGCTTTCATAAATCAGGCCTATGTTTTCATTACTTCCGGAGATAGCGCGGTACTGTTCGCCGAATATCGGGAGGAAGGCTTCAATAAAGTGCCTCCGTTTTTCATAAATGAGGCTTCCATAGGTATGTAGCTGACTGTTGTAAACAGAGAGGGTGGCCTTGTCGAAGGTTCGGTTTGCTGCAAAATATTTCAGGAGCGAATTGCGCTGCATCAGTACTTTGTTGTAATTAATAAGTGCCCGTAGATAGTCCTTGTCGGCCTGGGCAATTACTCCATCTATAAATTTCCGCCTGGTGTCGCTGCCTTCAATGATAAGGTCCCTGTCTGCCGGCGAAATCATTACCAGTGGCAGCAGGCCGATATGGTCCGAAAGACGTTCATAAACCTTGCCATTTCGCTTTATCACCTTCTTCATTCCGCGTTTCAGACTACAGACGATTTTTTCCTCCCGCTCGTTTTTTTCGAAATTTCCTTCAATTACAAAAAAGTCTTCCCCATGCCGTATGTTCTGGGTGCTTATTGGGTTAAAATAGCTTTTCCCGAAACACAAATGATATATGGCGTCGAGCACATTGGTCTTACCCACGCCATTGTTCCCTACCAGACAATTGATTCTGGAGTCGAAATCAAAATCCCTGCTGTCGAAATTTTTGTAATTAACAAGAGCTAGCTTCTTTAAATGCATTCGGTCTGCGGAAGAAATTAGTTTTACTGGCCGTGAAGGCTGCAAATTATTGAAAAATAACGAATAAATAAGGCCCGGGTTTTGATAAAACCTTTATTTTTGCGCCACCAAGAAAACAAAGGATGGCTACATACAAAAAACGAGGATTTAAACCTAAAAACAAGGCTGAG
>CAYSVQ010000151.1:0-4984 GCA_964434565.1 uncultured Flavobacteriaceae bacterium
ACTGCGAGCGCTTCATCAATGAAAGGGTCATAGAACCCTATGTGGATATAGAACAACTGGAAGGCAAGGTCATTAGTTACAAAAGCCTTGTGATAGAATGGTGCCAGAAACAAAAAAAGGAATTTCATTACAGTGTCTATGAGGATACCGGGAACGACCCGGTGAAGCACTTCGCCGTTAAACTGAGCATAGAAAACAAGGTGATGGCCAAAGCAAGGGCCACTTCCAAGAAAAAGGCCGAGGAGAAAGCATCAAAAAGAGCGTTTTTTGCCCTCCAGGACAAAATGGGCAAACCCTGAAGTATGCCACACCGGCCTTTTATAACAAAATATGCCGGCGGTGTACGGGCTTAAGGCAATAGGAACCTAGGGTTGTTTCTTTAATAATTATATCTTTACATTTTTGGTTTCCCTATGGCAGTAACGCACAGGATACTCGATGATTTTTTAGAGGAATCGTTTTCCTTGTTCGCTATCCACAGTACCCTTGAAGATTATGCGGTTGTTTATTCACTCAACCGGTATTTAAAATCGCGGTTTCAGAGGTTGCCGAATGACCTCGACATCGACAAGGGAAGCTCCTTCCCGATTTTTGAATGGAAGGATGTTAATAATGACAGGTACTGGACCCTGATTTCTAATTCATGTCGTAAAGCGGAGGCAGGTAAAACCAATGAACTTTTTAATAATGAGCCCTCTGTTACCACCTACCACCTGATTCCCGAATACCGGGAAGTGGATTATTTATTAAAGCTGGAAGGTGAACCGGCTGAAGGCGAGGAAACCATTGTAAAACGCCTAAGTGGCATTCCCAATTTTATAACTGCATATGCCATCGACACCTCTAAACTAAAATCGAAGAAAAATCTAATTTTTTAAAAAATATGCCAACTAAGAAAAAGACTAAAATCGTGGCCACTTTAGGCCCCGCTACCAGCAAGAGGGAAGTATTGAAGGAAATGATTCTGGCAGGGGTGGACGTCTTTAGGGTCAACTTTTCCCATGCAGATTACGAGGATGTTGCAAAACGCATCGCGATGATAAGAGAACTAAATGAAGAAATGGGGGTGTACACATCAATCCTGGCCGACCTGCAGGGACCCAAACTACGGGTGGGTGTTATGGCCGGGGAAGTGGTGGTATCGCCAGGAGACGAGATTACATTTGTAACAGGTAAGCCATTTGAAGGGAATTCGGAGCGGGTGTATATGAATTACTCAAACTTTCCCAAGGATGTGAACCCGGGAGAACGTGTTTTACTCGACGACGGGAAACTAATTTTTGAGATACTCGCGACCAATAAGAAGGATGAAGTAAAGGCAAAAGTAGTTCAGGGGGGGCCCCTGAAATCCAAAAAAGGGGTGAACCTTCCCAATACCAACATCTCCCTCCCGGCACTTACAGAAAAAGATATCAAAGACGCCATCTTTGCCATTTCACTGGAGGTAGACTGGATAGCTCTTTCCTTTGTGCGATTCAGCCAGGATCTCATCGACCTGCAGAATCTGATCAAGGAACATTCGGAACATAAAATCCCCATTGTGGCAAAAATTGAAAAGCCGGAGGCAGTGGAGAACATAGACAAGATCGTTGCTTATTGCGACGGGCTGATGGTTGCCAGGGGCGACCTTGGCGTGGAGGTACCTGCCCAGGAAGTGCCCCTAATCCAGAAAAAACTGGTTTTGCGTGCAAAAAAAGCAAGGATCCCTGTTATTATTGCTACCCAAATGATGGAAACCATGATTACCAGCCTTACCCCGACCCGGGCAGAGGTGAACGACGTTGCCAATTCCGTGATGGACGGAGCCGATGCGGTAATGCTTTCGGGAGAAACCTCCGTGGGGAATTACCCCGTTCAGGTTATCCAGAAAATGACCAGTATCCTGCAAAGTGTTGAAGGTTCTGAACTCATTCAGGTACCCCAGGAACCCCCTCACATCCGAACCAAAAGGTATATTACCAAATCAGTTTGCTACCACGCAGCAACCATGGCGAATGAGATCAAGGCAAAAGCCATTTCAACGCTCACCAACAGCGGGTATACGGCCTTTCAGATTTCCGCCTGGCGGCCAAGCGCCCATATCCTGGTATTTACGTCGAACAGGCGCATCCTTACCCAGTTAAACCTCCTATGGGGGGTCAAGGCATTTTTCTATGACAAATTTGTCTCGACAGACGAAACTATAGAAGATGTGAACCAGATTGCATGCGACAAGGGGTTTCTGGCCCCCGGTGATATGCTCATTAGCCTCGCAGCAATGCCGATTAAAGATAAAGGTATGGTGAATACACTGAGAATTACCGAAATATAACATCCGTACTTTCGGATAAACCGCGAATAATCAATAAAATGAGTAGCTGGAGTCTTAGGAATAAGGTTGCCCTTATCACCGGTGGCAGTAAAGGAATTGGAAAAGCCACTGTGGAGGAATTTCTTGGTCTGGGGGCAAAGGTTATTTTTACAGCACGGCTGGAAGGAGATATCAGGGAATTGGAAGCTCGCTACGAAGGGAAAGGGCACGACATCCATGGAGTGGTTAGTGACGCGTCAAATTCCGGGGACAGGGAAAAGCTGGTCGAACTTATCCGCAGTATGCATGGCCGTCTGGACATACTGGTTCATAACGCAGGAATCAATATCAGGAAAAAGGCCGGGGACTACAGCGAAGAGGAATATATGCGTATCCTCCGCATTAACCTCATAGCACCCTTCGAATTAAGCAGGCTGCTGTACCCCTTACTGGAAAAAGGGGATCAACCATCTATAATTAATGTTGCCTCCGTAGCTGCCCAATTGGACGTCCGCACAGGCACCCCCTACGGAATGTCGAAGGCCGGCCTTCTTCAGCAGACCAGGAACCTGGCGGTTGAATGGGCACCGGCGGGCATACGCGTGAATGCGGTTTCACCCTGGTTCACCGTTACGCCCCTCACTTCAGGGCTCCTTGAACAAAAGGAACGCATGGGGCCAATCCTGGAAGGCACCCCAATGAAAAGAGTGGCGCAACCCGGAGAAGTAGCCGCTGTTATCGCATTCCTCGCTATGGACAAAGCATCTTATATTACGGGCCAGAACATTACGATTGACGGGGGAATGAGCGTTTCAGCATTTTAACGTAATTGCTAGAATTCGAATTTCAACTGTACGGACACAGCCCCGTCTCCCTGCTCACTTCCCGGGCTTTCGGAATTGAGGTTGGAAAGTGAAATCCCAAGGAGCCTTACTGAATTTTCCAGGCGGTCCTGGTATAACAGTTCGCGTGCGATCTTCATAAGCATGGCTTTGTCTGCTATAAAAAAGGGTAGCGTTTTGCTGCGTGTCTGCAGTTTGAAATCACTGAATTTTATTTTAAGGGTGAGGGTCTTTCCGGCAAGCTGATGCTTTATAAGCCTGTTCTCCAATTCTTCCGCAATTTGCGCCAGCCTCTCAAGCATAAAGATTTCGCTGCTGAGATTTTCACTGAAAGTCCGTTCTGCACCTACAGATTTCGGAACGCGGTGTGGTTTCACTTCACTGTCGTGGATTCCACGAACCACGTGGTAATAATAGCCTCCGCTTTTTCCGAATTGTTCTTCCAAAAACTCCAGGGAGCGTTCCTTCAGGTCGCGGCCGGTGAAGATGCCCAACTGGTACATTTTCTCGGCAGTTACTCTGCCAACTCCGTAAAACCGACGGATATCCAAAGACTCCAAAAAAGGGATTACTGCCTCCGGGGGAACCGTTTTCTGGCCGTTAGGCTTGTTATGGTCGCTGGCCACTTTTGCCAGGAACTTATTGATGGAAATCCCCGCCGATGCGGTCAGCCCCAGTTCTGTAAAGATGCGCGAACGGATTTCGCGGGCAATAAAGGTGGCGGAGGGCATCCCTTTTTTGTTCTCGGTAACATCAAGATAAGCCTCATCCAGGGATAGGGGTTCCACCAGGTCGGTGTAATCATGAAAAATTGCCCTGATCTTTTCTGAAATATGCCTGTACCGCTCAAAACGGGGCTTCACGAAGATGAGCTCGGGACAATTCTTTTTTGCCTGGAAACCACTTATGGCAGAGCGCACCCCAAACTTGCGGGCCTCATAGCTGGCAGCCGCAACCACACCTCTCCTGGAGCCTCCCCCCACCGCAAGGGGTTTACCTTTTAATTCGGGATTATCGAGTTGCTCCACCGAAGCATAAAAGGCATCCATGTCTACATGGATAATTTTACGGAGTGGTAATTCATAATTCATAAACAAATTTAAGTCATATCTTTAGTACTGTGCACATTAAACAGAAAACCGCCGTAGTACTGGGAGCTACCGGGTTAACCGGCAGCATACTTCTGCGGTTGTTACTTGACGACCCCCGTTACGGGAAGGTTAAAGTTATCTCGCGAACGGCCATTGGCTACCGCCATCCCAAGCTGGAAGAACACCTGGGCGATCTGCTGAATCTCAACAGTTTTAAAAACGTTTTCCACGGTAATGAGGTGTATTGTTGTATCGGTACCACAAAGGCGAAAACGCCAAACAGGAAAACCTATCGCCGAATCGATTATGGGATTCCGGTTGCCGCCACCGAAATGGCAAAGGAAAGCGGCATAGAGACCTGCCTGTATATATCTTCAATGGGGGCAAACCCCCGGAGCCGGATTTTCTACAGCCGTATCAAGGGAGAAATGGAGGCCGCAGTACTGGAGCAGGCCCTGCCCAGGACGTTTATCCTCAGACCTGCTCTGATCGCTGGTAAACGCAAGGAGAAACGTCTGGGGGAATGGGTGGGTAGACAGGTGATGAAATTAATGAACCTTGTCCTGGTTGGCCCTCTGGACAAATTCCGTTCCATTTACCCTGAAGATATTGCGCGTTGCATGATATGGCTGGCTAACAATCCTTTTGACAGGGTCATCATCCCCTCGGATGAGATCCGCCGTCTCTCAACTAAATACAAGTATTAATTGATAGAAATTGAACGGAAATATCTGATTAAGTCGCAAGCATTCAGGAAGCAG
>CAYSVQ010000152.1:0-9468 GCA_964434565.1 uncultured Flavobacteriaceae bacterium
CAAGCTTATAATAGCGTCCTGGATCTCATAGGGAAAACCCCACTAATCAAATTAAACAAAATCGCCGCCTCCTTTACCGGTAATTTTTATGCCAAGGTTGAAGCATTCAACCCGGGGCATTCATCCAAAGACCGCATTGCAGCCTATATTATTCAGGAAGCTGAACGCGAGGGGATCCTAAAGGAAGGCAGCACCATCATAGAGACTACTTCGGGGAATACAGGCTTCAGCATAGCCATGGTAAGCATTGTAAAGGGATATGATTGTATCCTGGCAGTGAGCTCCAAATCATCAAAAGACAAAATAGACATGTTGCGCTCCATGGGGGCCAAGGTATATGTATGCCCCGCGCATGTGAGTGCAGACGACCCCCGTTCCTATTACCAGGTGGCCAGGAGGTTGCATGAGGAGACCAAGGGTTCGATATATATCAATCAGTATTTTAATGAATTGAACATTGAGGCCCATTATAAAACTACAGGCCCGGAGATCTGGGAACAGACAGGCGGACAGATTACCCATCTGATAGCCTGCAGTGGCACCGGGGGCACCATTTCCGGTCCCGCGCGTTATCTCAAAGAAAAAAATCCCGATATCAGGATTATAGGAGTGGATGCATTCGGCTCCGTATTGAAAAAATATCACGAAACCGGTGACTTCGACAATAGCGAAATTTATCCTTACCGTATAGAAGGGCTTGGAAAAAACCTCATCCCGGATGCCACGGATTTTTCCGTAATCGACAGGTTTATTAAGGTGACCGATGAGGAAAGTGCCCATATGACCAGGGAAATTTGCCGGAACGAAGGCCTTTTCGTAGGTTATACCAGCGGTGCCGCAGTACAGGCGTTAAAGCAGTTGAGCGCGGAAGGAGAATTTAAAAAAGACAGCAATGCTGTGGTGATTTTCCCCGACCATGGTTCCCGTTATATGAGCAAGGTATTCAGCGACCAGTGGATGAACGACCAGGGATTCTTTGACAGTAAACACGTAGAAGAACCCCAGCAAATACAGGTTGTAAAGTAGTACTCCCACAGCGCACCGGATTATGAGCAATGAGGCACCTCTATCCTTGTTGCTTTTTTTATTGGATGATAAATTTTTATGAATCCTTGTTAAAAATCCATACTTTTATCACCTCGTTATAATGCATCGGGCAACTCAAAATTCTGCATGTTCCCTGATGAAATTAGAACAAAACCAAGCTACACTAAATGAGAGATTTATTCGACAGGATTATTGAGAACAAAGGCCCGCTGGGCAAATGGGCATCTCAGGCAGAAGGATATTTTGTATTTCCAAAGTTGGAGGGTCCTATCTCCAACCGCATGAAATTCAGGGGTAAGGATGTAATTACCTGGAGTATCAATGATTACCTGGGGCTGGCAAACCTGGATGAAATTAAAAAAGTAGACGGAGATACTGCCCACGAATATGGGGCCGCGTATCCAATGGGTGCCAGGATGATGAGCGGGCATACTGATTTTCACGAACAGCTGGAAGGGGAACTGGCAGATTTTGTAGGGAAGGAAGCATCCTACCTTCTCAATTTCGGTTATCAGGGAATTATGTCGGCCATAGACGCATTGGTATCAAAAGATGACATAATCGTCTACGACGTGGATTCCCATGCCTGCATAATAGATGGGGTTCGCCTGCATGTGGGCAAACGATTTACCTTCAAGCATAACGATATAGACAGCCTTGAGAAAAACCTTGAGCGTGCCACCAAAATGGCCGATCAAACCGGAGGTGGTATCCTTGTAATCACCGAAGGTGTTTTCGGAATGCGTGGCGAACAGGGAAAATTAAGGGAAATAGTAGCCCTTAAAAATAAGTATAACTTCCGGTTACTGGTAGATGACGCCCACGGTTTTGGGACCCTTGGTAAAACAGGTGCCGGAGCAGGGGAAGAGCAGGGAGTTCAGGATGAAATCGACGTATACTTTGCTACTTTTGCGAAATCAATGGCAGGAATAGGAGCCTTCCTGGCCGCCGATAAAGAAATCATAGATTATTTGAAATATAACCTCAGGTCGCAGATGTTTGCGAAGTCCTTACCCATGATATATGTGAAAGGGGCTTTGAAACGCCTAGATATGTTACGCACCAGGCCCGAACTCAAGGCGAAGCTTTGGGAGAACGTCAATGCCCTTCAGAATGGCCTGAAAGACCGTGGCTTCGATATTGGAACCACCAGCAGTTGTGTTACCCCGGTGTACCTGAACGGCAGCATCCCCGAAGCTATGGCACTGGTAAAAGACCTCAGGGAGAATTATGGGATTTTCTGTTCGATAGTGGTTTATCCGGTTATCCCCAAAGGCCTTATCCTGCTGAGGATGATCCCTACGAGTACCCATACCTTAGAAGATATCCTGCAAACGCTGGATGCCTTCTCGGCAATCAGGGAGCGGCTTGAAAATGGCACCTATAAGCGACTTTCCGCTGCTGTGGCATCTGCCATGGGCGAGTAACATATCGCTTAAATCCCTATACTTAAATTGCTGCCGTATTTTCTGATTGCTGCAGGGCCTTGCGGTAGGTCCTTCTCCTCTTGTAAATTTCCGGATCAAAATGTTTCCACATCTGGCGGATTGCGACATTCTCCTCCAGTTCAGGGGTGCGAAAGCAGTACCTGACTCGTTTTTCATTGAAAGTGTGGTGATACTCGTTAAAAATAATGGAGGTCACTCCCTTGTTCTGGTACTCCGGATGTATCCCAATGAGGTAGAATATTACATCCCTGCTGAACTTTTTGGCCCATAGAAGATGAAAGATTCCGAAAGGGAAGAGCCTGCCACGGGTTTTTTGCAAAGCCTTTGAAAATGAAGGCATTACTATAGCAAAGGCAATAAGGTTATCGTTTTCATCAACCACAAATTTTATATACTCAGGATTGATAAAAGCTATATATTTTTCCCGGAAATACGCTTTTTGAATGGGGGTGATGGGTACAAATGAAGATAGTACTGAATAGGATTCATTAAATAAATCGAACATTTTATCCACCCAAGGCATAATGTCGCGGGTGCTTCTAAAATTAATTGCCCGCAAGCCATAACGCTTTTTAATGAGCAACTGGATGTCTTTGAATAATTTGGGGTCGGCGTTCTTTGCAGGGAAACGGTTTTCCATATATTCCTTTTCCTTCACCATGCCCCATCCTTCATAATGATCCATGTAGTAAGCATGGTTATACCAGGTGATCATGTTTCCAAGTTCATTGAAGCCTTCAGTCAGCACACCTACCTTATCCAGGTTGGAGAATCCCACGGGACCTTCCATATAATCAAGTTGATGCCGCCTGCCAATTTCGGCAACTTTTTCCAGTAAGGCTTCCGATACTGCCCTGTCGTCAACGAAATCAAACCAGCCAAAACGCAATTTACGGAGTTTCTGGTGGTCTACTTCGATCCAGTTAATAATGGCTGCAACACGTCCTACCAGACTGCCATCCCGGTAGGCCAGGTAAAACCAGGCATCGGCGTCCTTAAATACGGGGTTTTTAGTCTTATCAAAAGTATCCAGATCATCACGGATAATAGGGGGAACCCAATAAGGGGAATCCTTATAGAGGGAAAAGGGGAATTTAACAAAGGCCTTGAGTTCGGTTTTGGTAGTCGCTTCTTTAAGGGTTACCATAAGTGGAAAATATAGGCTCAATAATAGGAATAATTGCCTATAGTAAAAACTTTAAAACGTTTTTAATGAAGTTAGTCCGGCGGATCCAGGATAATATCCTCCGCACCTTTCCCGGTTTTGCGGAATTTTCTTTTCTTCTTTTTCATGCTATTCCGTTCTATAGGCCCGCCGTCGCTCTTGTCTATTTCTATAAGGCTGTCTTTATGGAAATCAAGCCGATAGGAAAATCCGAGGGTACCGAAGATCCTGGTAGGGGTACTTTTAAAGCTCGTGCCGAAATTTATATCTGCCTGAAAGTTTTCATTAAAGAGGTGGGCCAGGCCGCTGCGAAGGAGAATATCGGCATATCGGTCGCTGCTTATCCCCTGATTTTCAACAAATACACTCCATTTAGGGTTGCGGAAGGCGTGCTGAAACGACACCAGGTAGCCCCATTCGGGGAAATCGGTGCCAATTCGGTCATAGGAAATGTTTGATATTAAGACAAACCGGGGAGTAAGTTTGCTTTGTGTGGCAAGCATTGCCCGGGGTGATACGGTAGGATCCTCCGGGTAAAACGGGTTGTCGCCGAGCACAAAATTAGCCCCGGCATACAGCGAAATCGCTGGCAACAAATTCCTGAACTGAAATACATTATTGGCCCTCCAGCTGTAAAGGTTGGGTTTGTTGCGTTGGGGATCCTTGTAGGGATCATAAATCAGGTATTTAAGGCCAAGGCGGTGGCGGGAAAAATCAGTACGGGAATCTTCCAGTCCGAGGGCAGGGAATTTAACTTTTTGGTTTTCGAATGTCCCTTCCCAGTTAAGTTCCAGGCTTTCAAAGAGCAATCCGTAGCGGAGTGAAAGATCCGCGCCAAGGATATCCGATTCCCTTGATATATCTGAATGATCGCGCTGTTCATAAGAGACCCCCATCTCAGCCTGGATAACTCCTGTACCCACTGCATAGGCACTTACAGACAATCCGGGACGGTTGGAATTGATGACATCCGTATACTGGGAAAAGCATGTAAAAGGAATCAGGAAAGCGACAAAAAATAAGACCTTAAAACTGCGTTTCATGCTGGTATGATTGACTTCTGAGGGTTTTTTTATTATTATTTTATGACTTTTGTACTGCTTATACAACGTTGGAATTGTACTTTTGATATAAATACATTAAACATTATGGGTTTATTACGGACCATAGCGATTATCCTGGCGATCTATTTCGCACTCAGGCTGCTTACGCATTGGCTGGCTCCCAAACTTATTGCCTACGCGGCTAAAAAAGCCGAGGCACGTTTGAGGGACATATATGGAATGAGACAGGAAAGCCAAGGAGATGAAACGGATCAGGGAGGCCATATAATTGTTGACAAAAAGAGCCAGGGAAGGAATAAAGACTCGAAAAAAGTGGGGGAGTATATAGAGTTTGAAGAGATCGAGTAACCTTTACGCATAACCAACCTATGAAAACCGGCATCAAAGCGTTATTAATCCATTTCTTTGCCCTTGTATTTTTTCTGATTGCTGCCCTTGCGTATTTCTATCCGGTATTACAGGGGAAGGTCATTTACCAGTCCGATATCGTGCAATACACCGGGATGGCCAGGGAACAGACTGATTTCAGGAAGGAAACGGACAGCGAACCTTACTGGACTAACAGCGCCTTCGGCGGTATGCCCACTTACCAGTTGGGCGCCAACTATCCACATAATTATTTTAAACAGCTCGACAGGGCCCTGCGGTTCCTTCCACGACCTGCAGATTACCTGTTCCTCTATTTTCTGGGATTCTATATTCTACTCTCTTGTATGAAAATAGATTATCGCCTCGCGGTGATCGGAGCCCTTGCCTTTGGCTTCTCAACTTATCTCATCATTATCCTCGGGGTCGGACATAATGCCAAGGCACATGCCATTGCCTACCTGCCCATGATTTTAGGGGGCATCCTGCTCACCTTCAGGAAACAGTATATCTGGGGTTTCGCCCTAACCGCCGTTGCGATGGGGCTTGAAATAGTGGCCAACCATTACCAGATGACCTATTACTTTATGTTGCTGGTATTGGTGATTGGCACAGTATACCTTATAGACGCCATCCGGAATAAACAACTCGCGCATTATTTTAAATCGATAGGCATCCTGCTGCTTGCAGTGGTCCTGGGAATTGCCGCCAATACGAGCTCTCTCATTGCGACCAAGGAATATGCCGACTGGAGTACAAGGGGAAAAAGTTCACTGACCATAGAACCCGACGGGTCAGCCCGTACAAATACAGGGGGGCTGGACAGGGAGTATATCACTCAGTACAGCTACGGCATAGCCGAGTCACTTAATTTATTTGTACCCCGCCTTTTCGGGGGTTCGAACAGCGAAAACCTTGGGGAGGATTCCAAAACCTATACGTACCTGACTGAACAGGGGTTGTCTCGTTCCATGGCACTTGAGTTCGCCAGCGGATTACCCTTATACTGGGGCGATCAGCCCATTGTGGCAGGGCCGGCCTATATAGGGGCAATTGTTTTCTTTCTGTTCATATTGGGCATCTTCCTGGTTCATGGCAGGCGGAAGTGGTGGCTGCTGGTGGGAGCCATTTTGGCCTTGATGCTCTCCTGGGGAAAGCATTTTGGCCTGCTTACCGATTTTATGATTGATTATTTCCCATTATATAATAAGTTCCGCGCAGTTTCCTCCATACAGGTAATCCTGGAATTGTGTGCCCCTGTTCTCGGAATACTGGCCATTAAAGAATTCCTCAAAACTACCGTTCCGGCCGCAATTAAGTTAAGGGCATTAAAAATCAGTGTTTTTATTGTGGCCGGCCTTGCAGTACTCCTTTTGTTATTTAAAGGATTTTTCGATTTTACCGCAATTAGTGATCCCACCCTCGCGCAATATTATGGGGATGAAATATTATCCATGATCCGCCGCGACCGCGAAGCAGTTTATATTAATGATACTATCCGGTCCTTTGTTTTTGTATTGCTTGCCGCCCTGGCCTTATGGCTGTACATTAAGGAACGTATAGGAAGGAATCTGGTTTTGCTCGGTCTTGGGCTTCTTATCGCTTTCGATCTGATAGGCGTTGCCGGTCGATATGTAGATGCATCGGATTTTGTCAGCCGAAGGGAAATGAAAGCGCCGTTTAGCCAGACTGCAATGGACAGGCAAATCCTGGAAGACCCGGCCATTTTCAGGGTCTACGATCCTGAGGAAGGCATCAACGGAGCCCGAACCTCCTATTTCCATAGTTCAATTGGCGGTTATCACGCTGCCAAACCGGCAGGCATACAAGACTTGTTCGACTTTCATATTTATAACAACAATATAGAAGTGCTAAACATGTTAAATGTGAAGTATGTGGCACAGAAAGATGAAGATGGGAATAAATATGCGGCCATGAATCCCGGGGCGAATGGCAATGCGTGGTTTGTTGAAGAACTGATCGCGGTGCCTGATGCCAACAGTGAAATCCGAGCATTAGACAGCCTTAATACCAAACTGCAGGCTGTAGTGAATACACAAAAATTTCCCATGGTCGTTCCAAAGCAATTTGAGAAAGATTCCATAGCCACCATAAGCCTGACGGAGTACCAGCCTAACAAATTGGTCTATGCCGCCAACAATACAGTCGCCGGTCTTGCTGTTTTTTCTGAAATGTACTATCCTCACGGATGGCAGGCGTATTTAGATGGCGAAGAAGTGTCTCATTTTTCTGTAAACTATGCATTAAGAGCGCTGGAAGTCCCGGCAGGGGCGCATCAGATAAGCTTCAGCTTTGACCCCCGGGTAGTACAAACCGGTAGCATGGTAAGCCTCTTTAGCATGGTTCTGCTTGCACTGCTTATTTTAGGAGGGGCTGTTTATAAGCTTAAGTTTTCCAGGGATAAGACCGAAGCTATATGAAAAAGGTGCTGTTGATCACCTATTACTGGCCGCCGGCCGGTGGTCCGGGGGTTCAGCGCTGGCTCAGGTTTGTTGGTTATCTTAGGGAATTTGGGGTTGATCCGGTACTTTTTATTCCAGAAAACCCGGAATATCCTATTCGGGATCCTTCTTTGATTGATGAAGTGCCGCCTGAAATCCCTATTTACAAGCTTAAGATTTCTGAACCTATGCATTGGGCGGGGAAATATTTAAAGAAGGATATAAAACGAATCAGTTCCGGGATTATTTCAGAGCATAAACCTTCCCTTCCTGAAAGATTGCTCATTTGGATACGAGGTAATTTTTTCATTCCGGATGCCCGTGTTCTATGGGTTCGACCTTCGGTTCCCTATTTGAAGAAGGTCCTCATAGCCGAAAATATCGATACGATTATAACAACAGGGCCACCCCATAGCGTACACCTGATAGGGCTTCAACTTAAAAAGGATTGCGGCATCAGGTGGGTGGCAGATTTCAGGGACCCATGGACCACCATCGGGTACCACAACAAGCTTAAACTGGGCTTCCTTGCCAGGAAGAAGCACAAAGTTATGGAAAAAGAAGTGCTGAATACGGCAGACAAAATCGTGGTAACGAGCAGAACCACCGGAAAGGAGTTTGAAGCCCTTACCGCCAGGCCTGTTAAAGTTATAACAAATGGCTACGAGGCAAAGGACTATAGCACGGAAGTAGCAGTGGACGACAGGCATTTTACGATATCGCATATTGGTTCCCTGCTCGCTGGACGGAATCCTATTGCCCTTTGGCAGGCATTACGTACGTTTACGGAAGAAGACGAGTCATTCAGGAAGGTTTTCCGCCTTAAACTCGCCGGGGTGGTAAGCCCTGAGGTTATGGCGGGCATCAAGGATCATGGGCTTGATCCCTTCATGGATCAACTGGAGTACATGCCGCATTCAGAAGTTGTTACCTTACAACGGCAGTCACAGGTACTATTACTGATAGAAATAAATTCAAAGCATACGCGCGGAATTCTTCCAGGAAAATTGTTTGAATACCTGGCCGCGAAAAGGCCTGTTCTTGCTATAGGCCCGAAAGGGTGGGAAGCAGGGGAAATTATCAGGGAGACCGCAGCAGGGGAGGTGTTCGATTATGATTCCGGGGAAGCAATCCTGCAAACCCTGCGTGCCTGGTTTGAACGGTACAGAAATAGTTCTTTGCAGCCTTACTCTTCAGGAATTGAAAAGTACAACAGACGAGAATTAACGCGAATCCTCGCCAAAGAATTGTTATGGGAATAGTCTTCAGGCAATCGCTCAGTAATACCGTGGTAACCTATCTGGGTTTTGGGGTAGGTGCCATCAATACACTTTTTTTATACACCCGCTTCCTTACCGCCGAATATTTCGGCCTGGTTGGAGTAATTCTCTCAACTTCCGCAATCCTGATGCCTTTGCTGGCTTTTGGAGTCCCCAATACGCTTATCAAGTATTTCAGCAGTTTTAAGGAGAGGGGGGAGGCCAATGGGTTCCTTGGACTGATGTTGCTGCTTCCACTTTTGATAATAATGCCTGTTGCACTCATCAGCTACCTGGCCAATGACGCTATAGGTATGTTCCTTTCACACAGGAATGCCATTGTCAGGGACTATGTCTGGCATATTTTTCTGATCGGGATGGCCATGGCATATTTCGAAGTTTTCTACTCCTGGTCTAAAATACAGATGAAGTCGGTTATAGGAAATTTCATGAAGGAAGTCTTCGTTCGTGTTGGGGTCACCATTTTGTTGGTGGGGGTTTACTGGCAGGCAATCAGCGTGGCAGCATTTCTTAATGCGCTGGTTGGGCTTTACCTGCTACGGATGCTGCTGATGATGGTGTATGCTTTTCGTCTCAGGGCTCCGGAAATCCGGATGCAATGGCCTGAAAATACCCTGTCTATTTTGAATTACAGTT
>CAYSVQ010000153.1:0-3289 GCA_964434565.1 uncultured Flavobacteriaceae bacterium
TTCGGTTTCAGGGATTAGCCAATTCTTTTTTCTGAGGTACATGCTGCTGAGCATCAATAGTATCATGGCAAAACCAACCCCGCCAACATCCCCGTTAATATCGATGATTTTTCCAAGCAGGGTACCCAGGTATTTCCCTAAAAGAAAGCAGCCCGCAAGCAGTGCCACACCGTAGATTTGCATGCCGTTAAGATAGCTATTTAAAACATGTTTTTCAATTCCTTTTTGGTGACTTTACCCATAACGTTTCTGGGTAAATCGTCACGCAGGATGTATTTTCTCGGGGCCTTGTAAGCAGCTAACCGGCCTTTCACCCAGGCATCAAGCCGGTCAGGATCAGGGCCCTCCCCGGAAACCACCAGGCAGGCGCCTATGATTTCGCCCCATTCCTCATCTGCTATTCCCACCACCGCGCAATCCTTAATCCCTGGGTGCTCCCGGAGTACTTCCTCGATCTCGAGGGCGGAGATTTTATACCCCCCTGATTTAATAATGTCTACCGAATTGCGCCCCAGGATTTTATAGCTTCCATCTTCAATTATTGCAATGTCGCCGCTTTTAAACCAGCCATCTTCGGTAAAGGCCTCTTTTGTGGCTTGGGGCTTGTTCCAGTATTCACGGAATACATTGTCCCCTTTAATCTGGATCTCCCCGGCCATCCCTTCACCGGTCTCCTGCCCGTTCTCATCGGCAATTCGGATACTTACCCCTGGCAGCGCCTGCCCTATATAGCCGGGTTTACGCTCTCCATGGTATGGGTTGCTGATAGCCATCCCTATTTCTGTCATCCCGTAGCGTTCCAGCAGGGTATGCCCGCTTATTTCCCTCCATGCTTCGAGCACGCCTACAGGGAGCGCGGCTGACCCTGAGACCATCAGCCTGAATTTTTTTAAACATGCGCTGATATGCCGCTGTTCCTTTTCGGGCAACTCTTTCCAGAAGGCAATGAGCTTGTAGTAGATGGTGGGAACCGCCATAAATACGTTTACCTGCCCTTTGCAAAAAACCTCGAAAACGGCCCCTGGGTCGAACTTCGGCAGGAATTCGCAGGAAGCGCCGCTCCAGAGCGCGCAACAAAGCATGTTGACAATGCCGTGCACATGGTGCAAAGGCAACAGGTTCAGAACCCGGTCGTCTTTCCTCCATTCCCAGGCGGCAGTGAGCGCGGTGATCTGGGTCCGGATATTATCATGAGTGGTTACCACACCTTTAGGGGCGCCTGTGGTGCCGCTGGTATAAAGGATCATGGCATTTCGTGACCCGCCAACCGCAGGCAGGGCGCCTTCGCAGGGTAATATGCCATCAGCCCTGATAAACCGGGCCGGCGATAACTTTTTAAGGGGTGCAAGCAAGTCATTAAAAGCTGCTGAAAAAACTATGACAGATGCCCCGCTATCTTCAACGACATATTGGATGGATGGCAGCGGATGTTTTTCACAGAGGGGCACCGCGATCCCCCCGGCCCGCCAGATACCCCATTGGATACAGGTATATTCAAAGCCCGGCTCCACCAAAAACGCAACCCTGGCTTCTTTCAGATCATCTGCCCCGTTTAGCAAGGCGAGCGCGACACTTTCAGAATGCGCAAGTAGTTCCTCGTAGTGATGGGCCCTGCCATTGGAAATGATTGCCGTGCGGCCGCTAAAGTTGCGGGCACGTTCAATTAACTGTATCATAGGTAAATGAGTCTCAGGTTTTTAGTCAATAGCAGCTATATTCTAAAGGAGTAGGGAAGGGTTCCTTTTTGTTGATTGTCATTTCGTGTATACCCCTAAAAGTATTAAATGTAACATTTTTATAAATATCCGCATTTCGAAACGGGTGGATGGGCCGGGTTGGCGTGAATAATAATACCTTTGTCTCAATCGACATCGTGAGGTTCAGGATAACAACCCACTAATACCTGTTTATGGAACTTACCCAAATGCTGAAGACCCGAAGCGGCAACCAGTGCGAACTTTGCAACCGGACTAATGAGCTGGAACCCTTTTTGGTTTCCCCCAGGCAAGGAAAAGATAGCAACGATTATGCCTTTCTCTGTGCCAGCTGTTCGGAACAACTGTCGCAACCCGATAAAACTGACGTGAACCAATGGCGCTGTCTGAATGATAGCATCTGGAGTGGGGTTCCGGCTGTACAGGTACTGGCGTACCGGATGCTGCAGCGACTAAAAAATGAAGGCTGGGCAAGGGAACTGCTGGATGTGATGTATATGGAGGAAACAACCCGCGAATGGGCCGAACAGCAGGAGCAGGATGAAGCCCGGGATAAGCCGCTGATTCACCGCGACAGCAATGGGAACCTGCTCGAAGCCGGGGACAGTGTAGTCCTTATCCAGGATCTGAATGTCAAGGGGGCTAATTTCACCGCGAAACGGGGGACTGCGGTAAGAAACATCAGCCTTGTTCATGACAATTCGGAGCATCTTGAAGGCAAGGTAAACGGGCAGCAACTGGTGATCTTGACCAAATATGTTCGTAAAACATAAATTTGCCGATCCGGAAGGTTGATCGGACCGGTCAAAGGCCGGCCGCACTTTAAGATAACTGCCGGCGGTCTTTCTAATAAGACAATTTTATTTCCCTTCCGTTCAGCTGTTGAATGTTGCGGTAATTATTTAAAGGCATAAGGTTCTTTATTTCTTCTACCTGTTCCAAAGATACCGTTATAGGATCCCTGAAGATAAACCATCGTACATTTTCAGTACAGGGAGGGGTAGTCAGGGAACCGGTATAGGTAAAATAGGCTTTGTTCGGGGGCAAACTCAAATTCATATCAAAAGATTGGTCAACCGCCACGGTATCCCCTTTATTCAGTGGCAAAAAATGTTCAAGAAACCCAAAGGGTTCACTGTTACGACCTTCTTTGGCCATTACGGCAATCACGGCATATGCCCCGTCATCAGTCATATGGAGCAGGTGCAAAACCATGGGGAATCGGACGCCTTCTATAAGATGCTCTGCCGGTTCGTGAAAATGAAACTGTATTAAAGTATATTTTTTGCCCTCGAGGACAATGTAATCACCAGCTTCAAAATTATACTGAATGGAGTGCCCGTTGTTTATTACATCGTGAATGTGGGTACTGTCTGCATAATGGATTTCCAAAGGTTTAAGCTCCGGGTCAACCTCAAAATTCACTAAGTTGACAGGCGATTGAAACTGTCCTCCACATTCGGAATTTTCCACGATCGCTGCCCAATGTTCCGGTCCGACTTCATTCTCATACCCCCAATGCTTCAATTTGTCGGCCATATGAGTTTCCATTGCCTCCTGCTGCTTGCCCGAAA
>CAYSVQ010000154.1:0-23776 GCA_964434565.1 uncultured Flavobacteriaceae bacterium
GCTTCATCCTGCACAAAGATATGTGCCGGAACCCTCAGCGCTTTCCTCATAAATCCCCCATACCATTTAAAATATACATGTTGTTTTTTAAAAATTGCCGAAATAAGGAGCAGGGGGATATTTCTTCGGTTGAGTTCCCTGTAAAAATTAGGCCAGATTTCATACTTTATAAAAATGGCCAGTTCGGGTGATATAATCTCCAGGAATTCCCTGGCATTGGCCGCAGTGTCTATTGGTATATAACTCACAAAATCCGCGTCCCGGCTGTTTTTCTTCACCTCGTATCCGGAGGGCGAGAAGAATGTGAGCAATATCCGGTAAGTGGGATAGGCCGCCTTAATTTGTCGGATCACGGGCAATCCTTGTTCAAATTCACCAAGTGATGCCGCATGTACCCAGATGATACGGTCTTCGGGCCGGAAATTTTTGGCCAGTGCTTGAAGTAAATGCCTGCGGCCTTCTGTAAAGAGTTTGATCTTTGGGTTAAAAAAGGCTAAGAAACGAAGCAAAAAAGAAGTAAGCAGCAGGGCCAGGTTATAGAACCAATACACGCATCTTGAGTTTGGGGCTAAAATACGGTTCTTTCCTTAAAATCATTGGCCGCACTGCCTTTATTTTGTATTATTGCTCCTCCAACAGAGAAGCATGCGAAAAATACAAATGGTAGACCTGACAGGCCAGTATCAGGGCATCCGGGAGGAAGTAAATTCCTCCATTTCCCAAATCCTTGATACAGCCGCGTTTATCAATGGCCCCCAGGTACATTCCTTCCAGGCTGCCCTGGAAAAATACCTTGGAATCAGGCATGTAATCCCCTGTGCCAATGGAACGGACGCCCTGCAGATCGCCATGATGGGCCTCGGCCTCCAACCCGGGGATGAGGTTATAACAGCCGATTTTACATTTGCGGCAACCGTGGAAGTCATCGCACTTCTGCAACTGACCCCTATACTTGTTGATGTGGATCCCGACACCTTCAACATTAGCCCGGAAGCAGTTGAAAAAGCCGTCACTCGGAAGACCAGAGCCATAGTGCCTGTTCACCTTTTTGGTCAGTGTGCCGATATGGACGCGATCATGGATATCGCAACAAAGCACGGGCTATATGTTATTGAAGACAATGCGCAAGCCATAGGTGCCAGCCATATAGGCCGGGGCGGAGTGAAAAGAATGGCTGGTACGATAGGCCATATCGGGGCCACCTCCTTTTTCCCGTCCAAGAATCTTGGGTGCTATGGAGACGGAGGTGCTATCTTTACAAATGACGACGAATTGGCCCATACCGTCAGGGGAATTGTTAATCACGGTATGTATGAACGTTATCACCACGATGTGGTAGGGGTTAATTCCCGGCTTGATTCCATTCAGGCAGCTGTGCTTAATGCCAAACTACCTCATCTGGATGCCTACTGTGAAAGCAGGCGCTCAGCAGCCAGGAAATACTCGGAAGCCTTTAAGGGCCAGCCCGGTCTTCAGGTACCGGAAACAGTAGCTTTCTGCGAGGGTATTTGCGATACCTGCGACTGTCATGTGTTTCACCAGTATACCATCAGGATTGGCGGTGGGAGGCGCGATGCCCTGGCAGAACACCTCAGCAAGCTGGGAATCCCCTTTGGCATCTATTATCCTATCCCCCTGCACCGCCAAAAAGCTTATGCAGACGGCCGCTATGATGAAAAGGACTTTCCGGTAACCAACCTGCTGGTAGAGGAAGTCATTTCACTTCCCATGCATACCGAACTCGATGACGAGCAAATTTCCTTTATTACAAGTTCGGTTAAAGAATTCCTTAATAAATGATAATATAGAATGAGCCATAATAATTAAGTTGATACCAACTAAAATATTTATCGGCGAATTACACCCGCCTGCCAGCGAGGCAGGTATGACCGATTTTAAACAAATAGAAATAAACAGATGAAAATATTAGTTACCGGCGGACTGGGGTTCATAGGATCGCATACCGTGGTTGAACTTCAGCAGGAAGGCTTTGAGGTGATTATTATTGACGACTGCTCGAATTCCACTGAACAGGTCCTCGCGGGGATAACTGACATTAGCGGGATACAACCGGAGTTTGAAAAAATAGACCTGCGGGAAAAGGAACATGTGAAGGACTTCTTTCGCAGGCAGCCAGACATTGAAGGGATCATTCATTTTGCGGCATCCAAGGCAGTAGGCGAAAGCGTGGAAAAGCCACTACTTTATTATGAAAACAACCTCGGTACGCTCGTATACCTCCTGCAGCAATTATGGAGTCGCGGGAAGGGAAATTTTATCTTCAGCTCCTCATGTACCGTGTACGGACAGGCGGATTCGCTTCCGGTTACTGAAGATGCCCCTGTACAACCGGCCGAGTCGCCCTATGGCAACACCAAGCAAATAGGGGAAGAGATCATCAGGGATACCTGTAGGGTGCAGCCTGGCCTGAACGCCATTTCATTAAGATATTTTAACCCGATTGGTGCCCATCCCAGTACGAAAATCGGGGAATTGCCCAGCGGGGTACCCCAAAACCTGGTTCCTTTTATCACCCAAACCGCGGCAGGACT
Source organism: uncultured Flavobacteriaceae bacterium (assembly GCA_964434565.1). Lineage (GTDB taxonomy): Bacteria > Bacteroidota > Bacteroidia > Flavobacteriales > Flavobacteriaceae > Zeaxanthinibacter. The sequence continues at coordinate 2,553 of CAYSVQ010000154.1, forward strand.
GAGGAAGGAACTTTCTGTTTTCGGCGATGATTACCCAACCCCGGATGGGACCTGCATACGCGACTACATTCATGTGGTAGACCTTGCAAAGGCCCACGTAGTTGCCCTGGAAAGACTGATAAACGGCGGGAACAAAGAAAATTATGAAGTTTTCAATATTGGCACGGGAACCGGGAGTTCGGTATTGGATGTCATCCACAGTTTTGAAAAAGTCTCCGGCCTTAAACTGAACTACAGGATTGTAGACCGTCGCCCCGGTGATGTTACCCAGGCGTATGCCGATACGGGAAGGGCTAACAGGGAACTCGGATGGAAGGCCGTACACAGCCTGGACGAGGCAATGAGTTCTGCCTGGGAATGGGAACAAAAGATCCGGAAATAATCTTAAACAGCAACCAGCCGTGAAATATGCCATATTTATCTTTATTTGTTTGTCTGTACTGTCAGGCACCGCCCAGGAAATTTACCTCCATTGCGGCACATTGATCGATCCTATGACAGGCAAGGCATTTAAGGAACAAACCATTGTGGTTTCCGGTCAAACTATAAAATCGGTGGAGGATGGATATGTGCCGGCCGGAGATGATGCAAGGGTGATAGACCTGAAGGACCGGACTGTACTTCCTGGTTTTATAGATATGCATGTACATATCGAAAGCCAGTCGGAGCCCCAGGCCTACCTGAAGCGGTTTACCCAGAATGAAGCAGATATAGCCTTCGAAGCGGCAGGATATGCCGAGAAGACCTTGATGGCCGGATTTACCACAGTGCGGGACCTTGGAGGCACTGGGGTGAATATCGCCCTGCGAAATGCAATAAACAAAGGGCTTGTAACAGGCCCCCGCATATTTACTGCCGGTAAATCTTTGGCCACCACCGGCGGTCATGCCGACCCAACAAACGGCAGGAAGGCCGAACTTATGGGCGATCCCGGCCCTAAGGAAGGGGTGGTTAACAGTGTGGAAGATGCCGGGAAAGCGGTAAGGCAGCAATACAAAAACGGGGCAGACCTCATTAAGCTGACTGCCACCGGAGGGGTACTCAGTGTAGCCAATAGCGGCCAGAACCCGCAATTTACCATTGAAGAAATAAAGGCTATCACCGGTATAGCCAGGGATTATGGTTTCCACGTTGCGGCCCATGCGCATGGTGACGAAGGCATGCGACGGGCAGTGCTGGGCGGGGTAACCACTATAGAGCATGGTACCCTTATGAGTGAGGAGACCATGGAACTCATGAAAGAACATAGGACTTATCTGGTCCCTACCATAACCGCGGGTGAAGAAGTTATGGCAAACGCCCGGATAGATGGTTATTTTCCTGAAGTTATTGCCCGCAAGGCCCTGGAAATAGGTCCTGTCAGCAAACAGAATTTTTATAAAGCCTACCGCAAAGGGGTTCCTATTGCCTTCGGAACGGATGCCGGGGTATTTAAACATGGTGAGAACGCCCGTGAATTCGTATATATGGCTGAGGCCGGTATGCCCCTGATGGAAATCCTCAAAGCAGCCACTGTTACCAATGCTGCAATTCTGGGTATGGAAGACAGGCTCGGACAGATAAAGCCCGGCTTCCTTGCCGATATTGTTGCAGTGAAGGGCAGCCCTGAAACCGATGTGGAGACCCTTAAAAGTGTGGTTTTCGTTATGAAAGATGGCGAGGTTTTCAAATCCGAATAAACCCTGCAGCCTTAATTTTCGTACATATAGGGAATGGACGAAAAGCTTCAAAAGAATATTGACCTCCTGGAACATGCCCGGCAAAAGGGTTTATATGATCGGCTGACAGCGCAGTTACAGAAAGACTTCGAAAGGGCGAATGTGACTGTGGTTTTTTCATCCGACCTACCTCCAGAAGAGCTTTTTGCCAGCCTGCATGAGAACATATACCGCCTTATCATGGAACGATTTCCAGATTATCTCAATGTGCTCTATGTAGTGGATGTGCCCGAGCGTTCATTCCGGAGAATCCCACTGACCGATGTGGTGGAAGTGGCAGGGGAGGTAAGTTTTCTTATACTTCAGCGGGAATGGCAAAAAGTACTGATGAAGCAACGCTACAGCCGCTAAGAGTAATCATCCTAAAAATAAAAACGCACAAAAGGCATCCAGGGGTCTGCATAGATACTTTTGTTTTCATTATAAAGCAGGTCGTAACGAATTCCTATGGTGACGTTGCCGCTGGAATAACCCAGGCCGGCGAAAAGCGCCGGGAGCCAGTAGGTATCCTTATCGCCGGGAAGACCGGTGCCGAAATTGCGATGTACACGCAATTGTTCAAATTCGGCAGATAGCTGAACAGGAGTTAGGGGGTTAAAGAGGGTTAGGATACTTCCGCCGTAAGCCGTTAACCTGGCATCCCCGAATCGGGCATAATTGAAGTTCAGGCCAAGTCCGGTAGCGAAATAGCTATTCACCTGGTAAAGGGCACTGGGCGCCAGTTGGGCATTAAAGCTATCCCTCCCGAATCCAAGGCCAATTCCACCCCCGTAGCGCACCTTGTTCCCGAAATGGGTACTGCTGGCCGCATCCTGTGTATACGCGGAAGAGGCCATCAAAACCATAAGAAATGCGAATTTGGCAACAGTTCGGGAGAACAGCTGAGAATTTTTCACAGGGTGCGAATTTTATCAAGAATCACTTTCAACTAAAACCCATAAACTATGAAAATGTTGTATTTTTGATAAAATATTCGTGTTATAACCGTACATCAATTCATGGATAAATATTCCTTTTTAAACACTGCACATACCTCGTTTTTTGCAGACTTATATGACAAGTATCTCACCCATCCGGATAGTGTGGAACCGAGTTGGCGAGCATTTTTTCAGGGTTTCGATTTTGGGATGGAGAGTGCCCTTGATGAACTGGACATAGATGCCGTAAAGGGGAGCGTTGTTAAGGAGAATGGGCAGGAAATTTCAATGCCGGGTTCGCTGCAGAAGGAATTCCAGGTAGTTCGACTTATAGACAGCTACAGGAGCAGGGGCCACTTGTTTACGAGGACTAATCCCGTAAGAGAAAGAAGGCAGTATTCTCCTACGCTCGATATTGAAAATTTCGGCTTGTCTGAGGCGGACCTTGACACCTCCTTCAACGCCGGGGAGATCATAGGCATTGGCAAGAACACGCTCCGGGAGGTTATAGATCACCTGAAACGGATCTATTGCGATGCAATAGGGGTGGAATATATGTATATCCGAAGTCCCGAACGCGTGAAGTGGATTCAGGAACAACTGAATATAAATGACAACCATCCAAATTTTAGCCCGGAACGCAAAAAACATATTCTGAGGAAACTCAACCAGGCGGTTTCTTTCGAGGGATTTCTTCACACCAAATACGTAGGTCAGAAGCGCTTTTCCCTTGAAGGGAATGAATCGCTTATCCCCGCCCTGGATGCTATAGTTGAAAGGGCTGCTGAAATGGGGGTGGAACAATTCGTAATGGGTATGGCCCACCGTGGCCGGCTCAGCGTGCTTACCAACATTTTCGGGAAGTCCCCTAAGGCCATTTTCAGCGAATTTGACGGAAAGGATTATGAACAGGAAATATTTGATGGCGACGTAAAGTACCACCTTGGGTGGACTTCTTCCCGAATATCAGATAATGGGCACAGAATTAATATGAACATTGCCCCCAACCCTTCGCACCTTGAAGTAGTAGGTGCGGTAGTGGAAGGGATTACCCGTGCAAAACAGGAAGAACATTGTCCGGAGGATTTTTCCAAAGTACTTCCCATCATTGTGCACGGGGATGCAGCCATTGCCGGCCAAGGAATTGTGTACGAGGTGGTACAGATGGCCAACCTCGATGGTTATAAAACCAATGGCACCATTCATATTGTTGTTAACAACCAGATAGGATTCACCACCAACTACCTAGATGCCCGTTCCTCTACCTATTGCACCGATGTAGGCAAGGTTACGCTTTCCCCTGTGCTGCATATCAATGCAGACGATGTGGAAGCCGTGGTGCACGGGACTTTGATTGCCCTGGAGTACAGGATGCGGTTTAAGCGCGATGTGTTCCTAGACCTCCTCGGGTACAGGAAGTATGGTCATAATGAGGGCGATGAGCCCCGATTCACTCAGCCCAAACTGTACAAGGCAATTGCCAGACATAAAAACCCAAGAGACATATATGCCCAAAAACTTATTGAGGAAGGCATAATAGGCGATGATTTTGTTTCCAAACTAGAGGAAGAATATAAGCAGAACCTTGAGGAAGACCTGGAAGTATCGAAAAAGGAGGCCAAAACAGAGATCACACCTTTTATGGCCGATGAGTGGAGCGGCTTTGAAAATGTTCGGGAATGGGAAATGATGGATCCGGTAGATACTACCTATGACCGGGATAAACTGAGCAGGATAGCCAAAGTCATAACCGAACTGCCAACAGGGAAAAAGTTTTTGCGCAAGTTGGAAAAGCTGATGGACGATCGCAAAAAAATGTTTTTCGATACTGATAGGCTGGACTGGGCTATGGGGGAACTTCTGGCTTACGGTACCCTGCTCGAACAGGGCTACGGGGTCCGGATCTCTGGCCAGGATGTGGAACGTGGTACCTTTTCACACAGGCATGCAGTCTTAAAGGTGGAGGAAAGCGAGGAAGAAGTAATGCTTTTGAACCATATTGCAGGGGAACAAGGTACTTTCCAGATATATAACTCATTGTTATCTGAATACGCGGTTGTGGGTTTTGACTATGGATATGCCATGGCGAGTCCCCATACCTTAACAATCTGGGAGGCCCAGTTCGGCGATTTCAGCAATGGTGCTCAAGTTATGATAGACCAGTATATCTCGGCTGCGGAAGATAAATGGAAACTGCAGAACGGACTGGTGATGTTCCTGCCCCATGGCTATGAGGGTCAGGGAGCCGAACATTCCTCGGCCCGGATGGAACGTTTCCTGCAGCTCTGTGCCCGCGACAATATGTATGTGGCAGATTGTACGACCCCTGCAAACCTGTTTCATCTTTTAAGAAGACAGATGCTGGTAAATTTCAGGAAGCCCCTGATCATCTTTACCCCAAAGAGCCTGTTGCGCCACCCAAAAGCCGTATCAACAGTTGATGAACTGGCGAGTGGCAGTTTTCAGGAGGTTATAGACGATGCTTCCGCAGATGTCAAGAAGGTGAAAACCCTTGTGTTCTGTACAGGGAAGTTCTATTACGACCTGTTGGCTGAACGGGAAGACAAGAAACGGGAGGATGTGGCCCTTGTGCGAATAGAACAGTTGTTTCCCCTGCCTACAGACCGCATACTCGAGATCATGAACAGGTATAATCAGGCCGATGATGTGGTATGGGCTCAGGAAGAGCCACGAAATATGGGCGCCTATAGCCATATTTTGATACATTTTGAAGATTCACAAAGATTTACCCGTATCGCCTCAAGAAGGATATATGCTTCCCCTGCGGCTGGTAGTGCTGTGCGTTATAAAATCAGGCACCAGCAGGTTATAGATTATGTCTTTGATATAACCAAGGATAATTCAACCAAGAAGAAATCGAGAAAATCAGAACTACAAAAAAATAACTAATGATTCTAGAGATGAAGGTTCCCTCACCCGGGGAATCAATTACCGAGGTGGAGATAGCCGAGTGGCTGGTAAACGATGGTGATTATGTAGAAAAAGATCAGGCGATTGCCGAGGTGGATTCAGACAAGGCAACTCTTGAACTACCCGCTGAGCAAAGCGGTATAATTACTCTCAAAGCCGAAGTAGGCGATGCTGTTGCAGTGGGGGAAGTAGTTTGCCTTATAGACACCAGCGCAAAACGGCCGGATGTCGGTTCAAATGGAGAACCGGCGGTTGCGAAAAAGGAAAAGGAAACTACGGGCGAGAAACTAGATAAGGAATCATCGGGAGAGAAACAGGAAATCGGAAGTAAGAGAGCCGAACCAGCCGACAAGAGTGCCGAAAAAGCAACCCAATCGTCTTCATCAAAGGAAACTTATGCCTCCGGGGTTCCTTCCCCTGCAGCACGTAAGATCCTTGACGAAAAGGGGATTGATGTAAAAAAAGTGGAGGGTACTGGAAAGGATGGTCGCATCATCAAGGAAGACGCCATGCAGGCAACACATTCAATGGGCAGTCCAACAGGAGGTAACCGTGGGGAATCCCGCTCCAAGTTATCCATGCTTAGGAGGAAGGTTGCCGAGCGCCTGGTAGCTGCCAAAAATGAGACAGCCATGCTTACCACTTTCAACGAGGTAAACATGTCGGCGATTTTTGAATTGCGAAACCAGTATAAAGAGGAATTCAAGGAAAAACACGGAGTGGGACTGGGCTTTATGTCCTTTTTTACCAAAGCGGTAATCCGGGCATTGCAGCAATTCCCCTCTGTGAATTCAATGATTGATGGGAAGGAAATGGTCACGTATGACTTTTATGACATCAGTATAGCGGTTTCAGGGCCTAAAGGTCTTATGGTCCCTGTAATCAGGAATGCCGAGAACCTTACTTTCCGCGGTATAGAAGCTGAAGTTAAGCGGCTGGCGACCCGTGCGCGTGACGGGCAGATGACTGTCGATGAGATGACCGGGGGCACCTTTACTATTTCCAATGGCGGGGTATTTGGCTCAATGTTATCTACCCCTATCATTAATCCGCCTCAAAGCGGTATTCTGGGAATGCACAATATTGTGGAGCGACCTATCGTAAGGGATGGCGCAATTGCGATAGCACCAATAATGTTCCTGGCACTCTCTTATGACCACCGCATTATAGACGGAAAGGAATCGGTAAGTTTTCTGGTAACAGTTAAGGAGGCACTTGAGGATCCGGAGGAACTGCTTATGGATGGAAATGTTAAACGGGCGCTGGAGCTTTAGGGTTAAATTGTCCGGATATGGCCTGTATTAGCTTTAAGATTTGGTGCTGTCCTGGGATTTTTAGCTGAGGCTATTTAATTTGAAATAATACAGTGCACCTCTGTTCAGGCATTATGGAATCTGTTCCAGGTTTATAATTGTCCGAAATTTAAAATTTGAGGCCACAATAACATCTGGTTCTTATAGTGGTTTGTAAGGCAGTAAATATACTTTACACTGCTCAATGGCAATGCATAACCTGTAGTTCATATATTTATTACCCGGGGGGCTCCGCCCCGCCCCATATCAAGGTACGCGGTTTGGCTGCAGGAAAACAGCAGTATACGGGAATGTTTTTGCCTGTCCAATGAATACTCCAATACATCAGGTAGAGTCCGGTGACAGCCTATTGTTAATTTATAATTGGTAATAGATCATTGAAAATTTCTGCCTGTTGCGGTGCAAAAACGTAGAATTTATTGCCCGGGGGCCCCGCCCCGCCCCATATCAAGGTACGTGGATTGGCTGCAGGAAAACAGCAGTATACGGGAATGTTTTTGCCTGTCCAATGAATACTCCAATACATCAGGTATAGTCCGGTGACAGCCCATTGTTAATTGATAATTGGTAATAGATCATTGTTTCCTTAGATAAAGGCAGGGCGCAGTATAATCGATAACGGCCTTTGCTTTTCTGAGCAGGTCTGCACCAACAATGCCATCCACGGCAGGGGCATCATGGAGGATAAGGGCTTCGTTCACATGAACCATATCAAATAGCACAACCTGTTGCTTTTTCTTTTTCCATTCGCCAATCCTGATCTTATTATTCATGGCAATCATGGTCTCCATATTCATTGCCCCGGCTCCGGCTGCTTTAACTTCCGAGCTTTCAGAAATAAGGCTGAAATATTCTGCCCTGTTCATGGCTACACAGGTATTGGAAGCTCCGGTGTCGAGTATAAATCGTCCGCTTACGCCATTAATTTGTACACTCAGCTCCAAATGGCTGGTTGCGGAAAGCGTCAGCGGGATCCTTAGATATTTTTTGGCTTTCATGAATTTTTTGAGACTGCCCATTAGCGCTTTTTTATGACAAAGATAGTCCTATTTTTGTTGCATGATACTTACAGACACCCATGCCCATCTCTATAGCGAAGCCTTTGATGAAGACCGGGCCAGTATGGTTCAGCGGGCCATTACCGCGGGGGTAGAACGATTCTTTATTCCGGCCATAGATTCTTCCTATACGGAGGCTATGTTCCGCCTGGAAGCAGCTTATCCGGGACGTGTATTCCTGATGGCAGGTTTGCATCCCACCCATGTGAAGGATAATTTTGAGGAGGAATTACAGCATGTGGAAAGCCTTCTGGGGCAAAGAAGATTTTATGCAGTAGGGGAAACAGGAATAGATATGTACTGGGATAAAACATACCTGGAACAGCAGCGGAAAGCCTTCCGTTACCAGATTCGGCTTGCAAAAAAAATGGCCCTTCCCATTGTAATCCATTGCCGCGAAGCTTTTGAGGAGATCTTTGAAGTCCTGGAACAAGAAAAGGACGACAGGCTTTTCGGGATCTTTCATTGCTTCACCGGTTCGCTGGAGCAGGCACAAAAAGCCATTGATTACCGCATGAAACTGGGTATCGGCGGGGTTGCAACCTATAAGAACGGGAAGATCGATGGTTTTCTTAACAGGATAGACCTGCGCCATATTGTGCTGGAAACCGATTCGCCCTATCTTGCACCGGTACCATTCCGGGGACAGCGGAATGAGAGCGCTTATCTCTTGCACATACTAAGGCGCTTAGCGGAAATCTATGACAAATCTCAGGAAGAAATCGCGGAGATCACCACGAGGAATTCAAAAGACATTTTTGGCATTTAAACTACACATTACCAATGGAAATTTAACTTTAACTTGCCGCCATGCAATACACGGAAACAGGACAGATTCACCTGCCGGATAGATGAGTAAAGCCGCCGCACATATACTGCTGATCTATACAGGGGGTACCATAGGGATGATGAAAGACCATAAATCAGCTGCCCTTAAGCCTTTTGATTTCAGCAAACTGGTAAAGAATATCCCGGAACTCAATCAACTCGATTGCCGGATAGACAGCAGGTCGTTCAGTCAACCCATGGATAGCTCGAACATGAACCCCGTACATTGGGCGGGCATAGCCGGGATGATTGAAGCCGCATATGAAAAGTACGACGGGTTTGTGGTACTACACGGCAGCGACACTATGAGTTATACTGCCTCAGCCCTGGGATATATGCTTGAAAACCTTGGAAAGCCCGTAATTTTTACAGGCTCGCAGTTGCCAATCGGAGATCTGAGAACAGATGCCAAGGAAAACCTCATCACCGCCATACAATTTGCCTCCCTCAGGGAAAACGGGGTGCCGGTAATAAGGGAGGTATGTCTGTACTTTGAAAACAGACTCTACCGTGGTAACCGCACAACCAAGATAAACGCGGAACATTTTGAAGCCTTTGCCTCTCCCAATTATCCACCCCTTGCGGTTTCGGGGGTCCATTTAAAGGTGAACAGAGAATACCTGTTCAAACCCAGGGCAAAAAGGCCTTTGGAAGTGCATAAGGAAATGGATACGCAGGTAGCCATCCTGAAACTCTTCCCGGGCCTTGGCCGGTCAGTACTCAGTAGTATATTGAATATTCAGGGGTTAAAGGGGCTGATCCTGGAGACCTATGGTGCCGGAAATGCTCCTACGGAAGAATGGCTGGTACAGGACCTGGCCGGGGCTATTGGCCGGGGCCTTCATATAGTCAATGTAAGTCAGTGTCCGGGTGGGAGTGTGATCATGGGGCAGTATGAAACCAGTGAGTTGCTTCGCAAGATCCATCTAATCAACGGGATGGATATAACTTCAGAGGCTGCTATTACCAAGTTGATGTATATGCTGGGAAGCCGGGTTTCTTCCAAAGCATTCAAAACAATATTTGAAACTTCCCTGCGTGGCGAAATGTCCGAAAAAATTTAAAGGTTCAAATTTCTTTAAATAATAAATTTTTTGTTTCTTGAACCCCCTGTAAACAGGTATAGAGAGGTGGCCGAGTGGTCGAAGGCGCACGCCTGGAAAGTGTGTATACACCAAAAGTGTATCGAGGGTTCGAATCCCTTCCTCTCTGCAAAAGTACAAGCGCCGCCGCAGGGTATTTGGTTAGACAATTGGGTTCAGGAGAAGCGGATTCTACAGGAGCCGCCAAATTTCGGCCAATTTGTTTAACAAGGTTTTGAAAGTTCCTGAAGCAGTATTTCCTGCACAGGCAAAAGTATGGGATTCCTGTAAATCTTCCCGCATTTGAGCCATAACACGGTTTGATTTGCGGCAGGGATATGTTATTAGAGAATGGCCATTTTTAAGCGATTAAGAGGGCTTTTCAACCAAAAGTTTTAATTTTTTAATTGTAATTTTTTGTTATCTTTAACCCTATTAACTAACTAATTTTAAGTTTGAACGAAATGAAAAAATTATTCTCCATCCTGGCCTTGGCTGGGCTATTTGTCTTAAGTACAAATACAGTAAGTGCAAAAGCGAATGTAATAGTTGCGAATGTATCTTCAACAATTGCAGCGGCAACGGTGATGCTTCAGGACGAAGCTGCAGTAGAATCCGACAAAGGTTTTACCCAGGTTCTGAAAGAGCAGTTTATCAAAGGTGGCGCAGGATTCATGGGGATTGTACTATTGTGTTTGATCCTGGGGTTGGCAGTTGCTATTGAAAGGATCATCTACCTAAACCTTGCCACCACTAACACTGCAAAGTTGAAACAACAAGTGGAAGATGCTTTGGCTTCAGGAGGGATTGAAGCAGCCAAGGAAGTATGCCGCAATACAAAAGGCCCGGTTGCTTCCATTTATTACCAGGGGCTGGACCGTGCAGGCGAAAGCATAGAATCTGCTGAAAAGGCCGTTGTGGCTTATGGAGGGGTGCAAATGGGCCAGCTTGAGAAAAACGTTTCCTGGCTGTCGCTTTTTATCGCGGTGGCACCCATGCTTGGGTTCATGGGTACGGTAATCGGGATGATCCAGGCCTTCGAGAAAATTTCTGCGGTGGGTAACCTTAGTGCATCACTTATTGCAGGTGATATCCAGGTGGCACTTTTAACAACGGTATTCGGTCTGATCACTGCGATCATCCTTCAGATCTTCTACAACTACATCATAGCCAAAATTGACAGTATTGTGAACGATATGGAGGATTCTTCCATTGTATTGATCGATATGCTGGTTGACCATAGAAAATAAATCCACCCCGTAACAAAACAGTATTATGTATAAAATTGTAAAAATAGTATTGGCTGTCCTGGGGCTTATAGGAGTGATCTTTTGGTTTCAACTGCCGGCCACGGAAGTACCAATGTCAGAAGCTATAGAAAGTAATGCCATGAACTTCATGTTTATCATTACGTATATCCTGATGGCTATTGCCGTATTTGCCAGCTTGTTTTTTTCACTTATCAATCTGTTTGCAAATCCAAAAAGCCTTAAGAAAACCCTTTTGGTTATCGGGGGCTTTCTGTTAGTGGTTGCCATCTCTTATGGGCTTGCAAGTGGAACGGACGTTAGTATTGATGAAATGGCTGCAAGAGGAATTTCTACCTCAGAAAGCATTGTGAAACGAATCGGGACGGGTATCAACATGTTCTTTATACTCACCATTATTGCCGTTGGTGCAATGGTTTGGGGAGGTGTGAGAAAAATGACAAGTTAATCTTAAAAATAGTTTATTATGGCTAGAAGAGGAGCATCACAGGAAGTTAACGCAGGATCCATGGCAGACATCGCCTTCCTGCTTCTCATCTTTTTCCTGGTGACCACTACAATAGAAACGGATGCAGGTCTGGATCGTATGTTGCCTCCCATTGAACCGCCTGATGATCAGGAGGTTATAATTCGGCAGAAGAATATTTTCACCGTAAATATCAACAAAAACGGACAGTTATTGGTGGAAGAGGAGTTAACAGATCTTAAGGACCTGAGGGAAAAGGCTATAGCCTTTCTGGATAATGGGGGTGCGCCGCAGGGAAGCCCTGAATATTGCCAATATTGCAAAGGGTCAAGGGATGCTGAATCTTCCGATAACCCGGAGAAGGCCATTATCTCCCTTAAGAACGACAGGGAGACTAAATATGCCACTTACATCACCGTTCAGAATGAACTGGTAGGGGCTTATAACGACCTGAGGAACCGCGAAGCACAAAGGTTATACGGCAGGAATTTTACGGAAATGGAAGCCCAGTGGCTGAACCCGGAAACCCCCTCCAGTATCAGAGAAGATCTGAAGGACAAGGTGAAAAGGATACAGGACCTCTTTCCTCAAAAACTTTCTGAAGCGGAAACATCGACAAGTAATTAACGACTAGCAGAGAAACGATTATGGCAAAATTTAATAAAAAGAAAAGCGGAGATCTTCCGGCCGTGAATACGGCTTCATTACCGGATATCGTGTTCATGCTGTTGTTCTTTTTCATGACCGTGACAACCATGAAAGACAGCACCCTGCTGGTACAGAATACCCTCCCAAATGCAAGTGAGGTTAAGAAGCTGGAAAAGAAGGACCGGGTACTGTACATATACGTTGGGAAACCTACAAGGGAATACCAGAAGGTCTATGGTTCTGAGCCTAAAATCCAGTTGAATGATAAATTTGCAGGGGTGTCAGAGGTAGGGGATTTTATTCTGCAGGAACGTGCAAAGAAACCCCAGGAATTACAGAATGTCCTTACTACCGCACTTAAGGTAGACAAGGAAGCGAATATGGGGTTGATTTCTGATATCAAACTGGAGTTGCGTAAAGTGAATGCCCTCAAATTAAACTACACTACATACGAAGGGGACGCTTTCAGGAATTTGCAATAATATAAAGTTCAAACTTAGAAGGAAGGCGCTTCAAATACCCATTTGAAGCGCTTTTCTTTTTACCTTTATTTTCTATGAGAACCTGCTTTTTTCTAGTAATGGCAACGGTGAGCGCAATACTTCCCGCTCAGGAGATGGTTGTTGATTCTACGGGGCTGGACCCGAACTATCTCGAAGACCAATTTTATGTTGGACTCACCTATAATTTTGTACTGAACAAACCCGAGGGAGTTACACAAAGAAGCCTGTCTTATGGTCTTATGGGAGGCTTTATTAAAGATATTCCGCTGAATTCACGGAGGAATGTTGCCATAGGGATTGGCCTTGGATATGCGGTAAATTCCTATTATACCAATCTTCGGGCAAGCGAGTCGGAGACCGGTTATAGCTACAGTATCCTGGAAAGCAATTCCTCCTTCAAAAGGAACAAACTGGAGACTCACCTTATCGAAATGCCGCTTGAATTTCGTTGGCGAAATTCTACTGCAGCCACTTTCAAATTCTGGCGTATTTATACGGGCCTGAAACTGGGTTATGTAGTAGGCAGCCGATCCAAGCTTGTTACCGATAATTTTAAAGACAGTTTTTACAATACTGACAGCCGTAATTTCAGATATGGCCTAATGCTGAACTTCGGATACAATACCTTCAATATCCATGCATATTATGCCCTGAACAACTTGTTTGAGGATGGTACCCTTACCCAGGATGGGCAAAACATAGAATTTACCCCCCTGAGAATCGGACTTATTTTTTATATTCTATAGCCAATAACGCAAAGTAAACAACTGGCTGAGAAAGCCCAGAAAAAAACCGATAAGCAATTGCGGCCTCCCGTGCGCATGCAAATACAGCCGCGAGGTAGCAGTGAGGCCCGCAGCCAGGGTTATGATACTTATTGCAAGGGTAACATTGGTCTCAAAATGGATGCTCAGTGCTATCAGGAACATCAGCAGGCTTCCCATACCTACCATGTGCAAACTGAATTTAACGTTGAATAAAAGAGCCATTAAACAGGCGCTGTGTGCACCTATAAGCCCCACGAAAAAGTAATGCAGTTCCGGGGTAAAACTATTGGGGATCACTTTTATGAGCACCATAAACAACAGCCCCAGGTTGATAAGCAGTGGATAGATCCGTTCAGCCCTCCCATTTAAGAAGATGGAATGCACCAGCCCCAGGTTCCTAAGGATAAGATAACTGATTATCGGAATGATAACAGTGAGGATAAATACAGGGAGGATATTCCCGCTCTGTACTTCAAGGGGAGTGTATTTTGGCGTTATCAGAAAATACATTATCGTACCCGCAAAGGGGATATAGAGGGGGTGGAACAGATACGCGATAAAAATGAGGAATTCCCGCATTCAAATTTCTTTTCTAAGCCTGGCCACCGGGAGGTTTAGTTGTTCCCTGTATTTGGCTACTGTGCGCCTTGCAATAGGATAACCCTGCTCCTTCAGTATCCTGGCAAGTTTGTCGTCGGTGAGCGGTCTTTTCTTATTTTCCTCACCGATGACCGTTTCCAGGATTTTCTTGATCTCTTTAGTGGATACATCTTCCCCCTGTTCGTTTTTCATGGATTCGGAAAAATAGTCCTTGATCAGCCTGGTACCGTAAGGGGTGTCTACGTATTTGCTGTTGGCAACCCTTGAAACAGTGGAAACATCCATATTAATCGTATCAGCAATATCCTTGAGGATCATGGGGCGTAACTTGCGTTCATCGCCGGTCAGGAAATATTCCTGCTGGTACTCCATAATGGCATTCATGGTGATAAAAAGCGTTTGCTGCCTTTGTTTAATGGCATCTATAAACCATTTGGCAGCGTCGAGTTTTTGTTTGATGAATATTACAGCGTCTTTTTGCGACCTCGTACGGTCACGGGCACTCTTATAACCGGCAAGCATATTGCTGTATTCCTTGGAGATATGTAATTCCGGGGCGTTCCGGCCGTTAAGCGAAAGTTCCAGTTCGCCATCTGCAATCCTGATTGAAAAGTCGGGGACCACGTGTTCCACGACGCGGGTATTACCCGCATAGGATCCTCCTGGCTTGGGGTTTAGCTTTTCTATTTCGGCAATAGCCGCCTTCAGCTGCTCCTCGCTAAGATCGTGTTTCTGGATTAGTTGTTTGTAGTGCTTCTTGGAAAAATGTTCAAAAGATTTTTCAAGGATAATAATTGCCGTTTCAACAGCCGGGCTGGGTTCCTTGCGTTTCAGTTGTATAATGAGGCACTCTTCAAGGGAACGTGCCGCCACTCCCGGCGGGTCTAACTCCTGCACGATTGCAAGCACCTTCTTTACGGAAGTTTCATCCACAAAGATATTTTGAGTGAAGGCCAGGTCGTCTACAATATCGCTTACAGGCCTGCGGAGGTAACCACTCTCATCCACACTTCCTACAAGAAATTCTGCAATAGCCCATTCATCATCGCTGAGATAAACCGTATTCAACTGATTGATCAGGTATTGGTTAAACGATATCCCGGCGGCATAGGGAATGTTCTTTTCATCCTCGTCCGCACTGTAATTATTGGCACGGGTCCGATAGTCCGGTACCTCATCGTCACTCAGATACTCGTCTATATTGATGTCCTCAGTGGAAACAGTTTCATGATCGCCCTCATCTTCATAAATTTCACCAAAGTCGTCGTTCTCCGGGTTATCGCTCTCGTCTTTCCCACTTTCCAGGGCCGGGTTTTCTTCCAATTCCTGCTTTAACCGCTGTTCAAATGCCTGTGTAGGTAACTGAATCAGCTTCATAAGCTGTATCTGCTGGGGAGAAAGCTTCTGAGAAAGTTTAAACTGTAAGTGTTGCTTTAGCATTTTTATCGCATCCTGGACTTCCTATAAAGTTACATAAATCCCTTCAGAATTCGGCATTCTGGGGTGTCCTTGGAAAGGGGATCACATCCCGGATGTTGCCCATTCCTGTTGCGAACTGAACAAGGCGCTCAAACCCAAGGCCGAATCCACTGTGAATGGCAGTTCCGAATTTTCTTAATTCAAGGTACCACCACAGTTCTTTTTCCTCGATTCCCAGGGCAGCAATTTTCTGCTTTAGTACGTCCAAACGCTCTTCACGCTGTGATCCGCCTACAATCTCGCCAATACCCGGGAAAAGGATATCCATTGCCCTTACCGTTTTATTATCTTCATTGAGCCTCATATAGAAGGCTTTAATTTTAGCCGGGTAATCGAACAAAATTACCGGACATTTAAAATGTTTTTCAACCAGAAATCGCTCATGCTCGCTTTGCAGGTCGGTGCCCCATGCGTCAATAGGATACTGGAATTTGTTCTTTTTGTTTGGCTTGCTGTTTTTAAGGATGTCGATGGCTTCCGTATAGGATACTCTTTTAAATTGGTTTTCAACAATAAATCGCAACTTCGCTCTCAAAGCCATCTCACTCCTTTCTGCCTGTGGTTTGGTCTTTTCCTCCTCAAGCAGGCGTGCCTCCAGGAACTCGAGGTCCTCCTGGCAATGATTAAGGACATAGGAAATTACCTGTTTTATAAAGTCTTCGGCCAGGTCCATATTGGCATCGAGGTCGTAGAAGGCCATTTCGGGTTCGATCATCCAGAATTCAGCAAGGTGGCGGGAGGTATTTGAATTCTCAGCTCTGAATGTCGGCCCGAAGGTATAAACCTTTCCAAGTCCCATGGCAAAAGCCTCGGCCTCGAGTTGGCCAGAAACGGTCAGGTTTGTTTCCTTCCCGAAGAAATCCTCGCTGAAGTCCACCCCCCCGTCCGGGGTGAGCGGAGGGTTTTTTGGGTCGAGCGTAGTTACCCTGAACATTTCCCCGGCCCCTTCGGCATCAGACCCCGTAATGATAGGCGCATGCATATAGAAGAAGCCCTCGTCCCTGAAATACTGGTGAATGCCAAAAGCAAGGGCGGATCTCACCCGCATAACTGCTGCGAAAGTATTGGTGCGTATCCTGAGGTGGGCTTTTTCCCGGAGGAATTCCAGGGAATGTTTTTTAGGTTGAATTGGGTAGGTATCCGGATCTGAAATCCCATGTATAAAGATTTCGCTTACCTGTATTTCCATTTTTTGACCCTTGCCCTGGCTCTCAACAAGCGTGCCTTTTACCCTAAGTGCAGCCCCGGTAGCTACCTGCTTCAACAAGGCCTCATCAAATTGCTCAAAGGTCACTACACATTGAATATTCTCAATGGTGGAGCCGTCATTCAATGCTATGAAACGATTGCTTCTAAAAGTTTTAACCCAGCCGTTTACAACTACTTCCTGTAATAATGGCGCTTCGGATAACAGGTTTTTAACACTGTAGGGGATCATGTTCATTCGTTTCTAAAGATGAACCGCAAAGATATGTTTTTGCGAAAATTTAGGGCTTTGTTTATAGCATAATTATGGACAGGATTCCGATACGGTTTTAGTCTTCTTTTCCCTCAGCCGCGAGCTCATCCTTGGGAAGGATATCGATCTGGGGTTCTTTAAGGACCGCTTTGTTGGCGATACTCCTCTCAAGAGTCAGTAAAAGGGATGGGAGGAGGATAAGGTTTGCAAGCATAGCAAACATCAAGGTTGCCGATACCAGGGCCCCGAGTGCCACAGTTCCCCCGAAACTGGAAATAATGAAGACCGAAAAGCCAAAGAAGAGCACTATGGAAGTATAAAACATACTAACCCCGGTTTCCCTCAACGCCGCGTATACCGATTTTTGAATGCGCCAGCGGTTGGCGATAAGTTCCTGCCTGTACTTGGCAAGGAAATGTATGGTATCGTCTACGGATATCCCGAAGGCCACACTGAATACAAGGATGGTGGACGGTTTAATGGGGACCCCCGCAAAACCCATGACCCCGGCAGTGATTACCAGCGGCAGTAAATTGGGAACCAACGAAATAAGGATCATACGAAGCGAACGGAAGAGATAGGCCATAAAGAGAGCAATCAGCCCGATCGCGAGTGCGAGTGAGAGGATGAGGTTTTTAACCAGGTATTTGGTGCCCTTAAGAAATAGCAGCGCTTTCCCGGTCAGGTATACATTGTATCGGTCGTCTGGAAAGATTTTCGCAATATCTTCCAATAAACGAGCCTCTATTTGCTCCATCCGGTCGGTTTTAACATCCTGCATATAGGTAGTTATCCTCGCAACCTGCCCTGTACTGTCAACAAAGTTCTTCAATAATTCGGCATCACCTTCAGACCTGCGGGCAACATCCATGATAAAAGTGTTTTCCTGAGCGGTCGGAAGCTGATAATATTTCGGGAGTCCGCTGTAAAATGCCTGCTTTGAATATTTAACCGCGTTAACTATAGACAGTGGCGCCGAGAGTTCGGGGATATCAGTTATCACCTCGCCCAGCTGATCCATTCTTCTTAGGTTGGCAGGCTTTAATACGCCATTTTTCTGTTTCGTATCAACCACTATTTCCACAGGCATGATGCCATCGAATTCCCTTTCAAAAAAACGGATGTCACTGAAGAAATCGGCTTTCTTCGGCATATCTTCTATGGGGCTTCCGGAGATCTTTATCTGGTAGATTCCAATAACACTTATTACAAGCAAAGCAACAGAAACCACGTAAACCGCTATCCTCCTTTCCCTTACAATATGCTCCATCCAGTTTACAAAAGCATCGACCCAGCGCTTGTTAAGGTGCTTTAGATGCTTGGTGTTGGGCATCGACATAAAACTGTATATAATAGGAATAATAAGGAGTGAGAGCAGAAAAATACAAAGGATGTTGATGGAGGCCACAATGCCGAATTCCGTAAGCAGTCTGCTGTCTGTAATGATAAAGGTTGCAAAACCCGAGGCCGTGGTAACATTTGTCATCAGGGTGGCGTTCCCTATCTTCGAGATCACGCGTTGCAGGGAGAGGGCCTGGTTCCCGTGTTTCTTAACTTCCTGTTGGTATTTATTGATCAGGAATATACAGTTGGGGATCCCAATAACAATTATCAAGGGGGGTATTAAAGCCGTTAGGACCGTTATTTCGTACTGCAGCAGGCCTAAAAATCCGAAGGCCCACATAACACCTATGATGACTACGCAAATGGAAATCAAGGTTGCACGGACACTCCTGAAAAAGAAAAAGAATATCAGGGAGGTTACCGCCAGGGCTGCCACAATAAACAGCCCTATTTCATCTATAATGTTTTGAGAATTAAGCGTGCGGATATACGGCATGCCTGATATACGGAGGTCCAGGCCGGTATCTTCCTCAAACTCCGAAACAAGGTGTGACAGGTCCTTCAGGATGAAATCCTTTCTTACCGAAGTGTTTATAATATCCTTGTCAAGATTAACCACCGTCCGCAGGGTTCTGCTTTCCTTGTTATACAGCAACTTGTCGTAAAATGGGAGTTCATTGAAAAGGTGTCGTATCAAACTGTCAACCTCCTGCCTGCTCTCCGGGGGGGATTTCATAAAAGGGAGGAGCACGAATTCCTGACTCTCGTTATCACGAACAAGTTCCTGCAGGTTTTCGGTGGAAATCACAAAATCCACTTCCGGAAAGGCATCAAGCTGTTTCGAGAGTGTATTCCATCGCCTGAAATTATCAGGCTGGTAGAGTGCGTTATCACTTACCGCCAGGACGATGGCATTCCCTTCTTCCCCAAATTTTTCCAGGAAAGCCTGGTATTCCAAATTTACCGGATGGTCATCAGGGAGGAGGTTTGCTTCAGAATTTGAGAAGCGCATATTATCCCACTGCAAGGCAAGCATTACTGTAATAGCTGCAATGATAAACAGGATCAGGATTCTGTTTCTCAGGATGATCCTGGCGGTTTTTGCCCAAAAACCATTCATAAGCTTTGTTACCATTTTGCCGGCGGTAAATCTCCTTTTTTAATTGCACATTACATCGGGAGAGCCCGATAACAGGTGGCTGCCAATCAGAGAACCT
Source organism: uncultured Flavobacteriaceae bacterium (assembly GCA_964434565.1). Taxonomy (GTDB): domain Bacteria; phylum Bacteroidota; class Bacteroidia; order Flavobacteriales; family Flavobacteriaceae; genus Zeaxanthinibacter. The sequence goes on from CAYSVQ010000154.1 coordinate 22,151, forward strand.
GGGAAGGTCGTACCCCTGTAAGGTTTTCCCCGAAACGCCGTTTTATCTGGCCGGCAGGCAATAGCGGCAAAGGTAGAAAATGCAGGGCACTGTTCCTAACATGCTTTGATTTTATCCTGCAACTGCCTAAAATTTCCTGACTCCTGTATTTGGTTTTAAAAATCCGTAATTTCGGAATTGTAAATACCCGAACCGCTTTGGAACGAAGAAATTTCATCAGCAACCTCTCTCTTGCGGCTCTTGGTTCCGCACTTGGTGCAGAAGTAGTTTATGGCCGCTTGATGCCGGAAGGATATACCCCACTGGGGCTGCAGGACCCGGATCCCTTTACCCTGTTTAAAAAAGACAGTGGTATGGTGGTCCTTAATGACAGGCCCTGGAATATAGAGGCAAGGGCTCACCTGCTCGACGACCGGATAACGCCCAATAAATTCATGTTTATCAGGAACAACGGCCTGGTCCCGGAAAATATTGACCCTTCTGCCTGGACTTTGAAAGTGTCTGGGGAAGCAGTCGTTAACGAAAAGACATACGCCTTGACTGAATTGAAAAAGCGATTTACCAGGCACACCTGCCAGCTCACCCTGGAATGCGGGGGTAACGGGCGCAGCGAATTCAATCCACCGGCATTTGGCAACCAGTGGACTGTCGGGGCGGTTTCCTGTGCGGAGTGGACGGGGATACGCCTGCGTGATGTTTTGGCAGATGCAGGAATCAGGGAGGATGCCGTTTATATTGGTTATCATGCTGCGGATAGCCATTTAAGCAGAAATCCCGTTAAAGAACCTATATCCCGTGGCATCCCTGTCAGGAAGGCCCTGCAGGACGAAACACTGCTTGCCTTTTCGATGAACGGCAGCGATATTCCCCTTGTTCACGGTTATCCCTTACGCCTGGTAGCCGGAGGTTACCCGGCGTCGGTTTCAGGGAAATGGTTGCATACAATAAGTGTTCGCGATCGGGTTCATGATGGGGAGAAGATGGGCGGCAGCTCCTATAGGGTGCCCTGTGAGCCCGTGGAACCAGGCAGCAGTGTACCGGATGAGGCCATGTGCATCATAGAATCCATGCCGGTAAAGTCGCTAATCACCTTTCCGCGCAGCGGGGCGATGATAAAAAACGGTACTGCATTAGCTATTCGCGGCCATGCCTGGGCGGGGGAGAAGGAAGTGTCGCACATGGAATACTCCATTGATTTCGGGCAAAGCTGGAAACCCTGCAGGCTCGAAAAACCAGCCAACCGCTTTGCCTGGCAGCATTTTTCGGCTACTCTGGCCTTTCCGGGGCGCGGATACTACGAAATATGGGCAAAGGCCACTGATTCAGGAGGCCTTGCCCAGCCTATGGTAGTGCCGGGATGGAATCCCAAGGGGTATTTAAATAATGCCTGCCACAGAATTGCAATAAAAGTTACCTGATGACCGAACACCAACGTTATGGCAAACGCGCCCGCCGCCTGTATCGTATTCTCATAGTAATATGCACATTGGCATTGATTTTTGCGGTCGTGGTTTATTATTTTTTCTCGGAAGAAAGGATAGGGCATCCGGTATCTCAACCGGCAGCCCCTGTGGATCCCGATGTAATAGAAAACGGCATACACCTGCGTACCGGTTTAAAAGTGGC
>CAYSVQ010000155.1:0-2565 GCA_964434565.1 uncultured Flavobacteriaceae bacterium
TTAATCCTTAAAATCAACTATTATGAAAAAATCAATTCTGGCAGTAGTCCTGTCATCTTCTTTGCTGTTTTCAAGTTGCCTGGGATCTTTTCAGGCATTTAACAATCTGAAAGACTGGAATCAGGAAATTTCAGACAGCAAGTTTGTTAACAACCTGGTATTCTGGGGACTCAATATTATCCCTGTATACGGGTTATTTTTCATTGGCGATACGCTGATCTTCAATGTTATAGAATTCTGGTCAGGCTCTAATCCAATTACCCTGAAGCCCGGGGAAACCGAAACCCAGCTTGTTGAAAAGGAAGGCAACACTTATCAAATGGTAGCCAGTACCAATCGCATTCAGGTGCAAGTGACTGAGGGCCCCAAAAAAGGAAAAAAACTTGAATTATTCTACAAGCCCGATGAAAAATCCTGGAATGCCATCAAACCAAGCGGGGAAATAATAAAGTTGTCTTCCTTTGAAGACGGATTTTACCTTGTGTATCTTCCCGACGGAAGAGAAGTGAAGATTAATGCCATGCAATCCAGGGAAGATGGTCTGGCCCAACTTAAGGAGCATACAGACGATTATCATCTGCGTACCATGCTTGCGGAGGCTGAAGAATAATACCCTCAGCACTAAAAAAACCCGGGGTATTTTCCCGGGTTTTGTTTTTTATTACAAATTGAATTAGTAGCGGTAATAATCAGGTTTGAAAGGCCCTTTGACGTCCACACCTATGTAATCAGCCTGCTCCTTACTTAGATTTGTAAGTTCCACCCCCAGCCGCTCAAGATGTAGCCTGGCCACTTTTTCATCCAGGTGTTTTGGCAGGGTATAGACCTTGTTCTCATACCGGTCACTGTATTTCCATAGTTCTATTTGGGCCAGTGTCTGGTTGGTAAAGGAATTGCTCATTACAAAGCTCGGATGCCCGGTGGCGCACCCCAGGTTTACCAGGCGGCCCTCGGCCAGGACAATGATGTCCTTCCCGTCAACGGTATATTTATCTACCTGTGGTTTGATCTCATCTTTGGTATGACCGTAGTTCTCGTTTATCCAGGCCATATCGATTTCATTGTCGAAATGCCCGATGTTGCATACGATCGCCTTATCCCTCATAGCCCTGAAATGTTCCTGCCGGATAATATCTTTGTTCCCGGTGGCGGTGATTATGATATCGGATATGGCTACCACATTTTCCAGCTTTTTTACTTCAAACCCATCCATTGCGGCCTGAAGGGCGCAGATTGGGTCTATTTCCGTAACGGTTACAATGGCGCCCGCGCCCCGGAAGGAAGCCGCCGTACCTTTCCCTACATCCCCGTAACCCGCAACCACCACGCGTTTTCCGGCCAGCATGGTATCTGTAGCCCGTCGGATTGCATCTACCGCGCTCTCCCTGCAACCGTATTTATTGTCGAATTTGGATTTGGTCACTGAGTCGTTAACGTTGATGGCAGGCATGGGCAGCGTCCCCTTTTTGAAACGTTCGTAAAGGCGGTGAACCCCGGTAGTGGTTTCCTCCGATAAGCCCCGGATTCCTGCTGTTAGTTCCGGGTAATCATCCAGGACCATATTGGTAAGATCGCCCCCGTCGTCGAGAATCATATTGAGGGGTTTACGCTCTTCACCGAAAAACAGCGTTTGCTCAATACACCAGTCGAATTCTTTCTGGTTCATTCCTTTCCAGGCATAAACAGGGATCCCGGCGGCAGCAATGGCCGCAGCGGCATGATCCTGGGTGGAAAATATGTTGCACGAGCTCCAGGTAACCTCGGCCCCAAGCGCAATCAGCGTTTCAATAAGCACTGCGGTTTGAATGGTCATATGCAGGCAGCCTGCGATGCGGGCACCTTTAAGTGGCTGTTCCTTTCCGTATTCCTCGCGCAAAGCCATCAGCCCCGGCATTTCGGCTTCCGCCAATTCTATCTCTTTTCTTCCCCATGCTGCCAGGGAAATATCTTTTACCTTATAAGGTACATAAGGTATTGTTTTGGTACTCATATCCTTTTTTATTTTTACTTTCGTTAAACTGCTGTTTAAAGCATAAGAATGTAACTGCAAAGGTACTAATTACTTGAATAATTTATGCCTCTTTACAAAACTATAAAAGTTAACAAGGGGATTGCCGTCTACATCTGGCAAATCACGGAAGCCGAGGATGAGCTGGCCCGGGGAATCGAACTTACACCCAGCTGTCAGCAACGAATGGAGGGTATGAAATCGGGATTGCACCGCAGGGGTTTTCTCAGTATCAGGCACCTAATGGCGGAAGCGGGTTATACCGACCAGAACCTCTTCTACGACGATTGGGGAAAGCCGCACCTGGATGACGGAAAAAATATTTCCATTACCCATTCCCATCATTTTACCGGCATAATTGTAAGCGATAAAAAGGAAGTAGGAATCGATATCGAAATGCAGCGGGAAAAGATCCTCAGGATCGCCAATAAATTTACTCCCCTGGAAGAATACAAAACCATTGCTAATTCAGATGCCCTTATCAGAAAGCTAACCATCGTCTGGGGCGCCAAAGAGTCACTTTTTAAGATATATGCCAAACAGGGGCTGAGCTTTCT
>CAYSVQ010000156.1:0-10713 GCA_964434565.1 uncultured Flavobacteriaceae bacterium
GGCGACCAGGTACTTCGTAACTTTCTGAATGGCCTCGTGATCCACCTCCGCGGTACCAGGGAACAGCCAAAAGATCCGGGGGAATACCTTGCCGGTAAGCAGCAATATATGAAAACCGCTGCTGTAAAGAAGGAAGCTGCCACCGGTGCGAAACAACCCAAAGGCAAGAAAAGGCCTGCGAAGGATAAATACCGCGGCGATAAAAAATCCTGAAGGGTAAACTAAGTATAAAAAAGATGATGTTTTGTGAACATCGCCTGCTTAACCTGGTGTTTTCCCTTATCAGGAGAGTACAGCCTTAACCTTGTCTGCAGCTTCCTGGAACTGAACTGCTGAATGCACGGCAAGGCCCGAATTATCAATAATATCCTTTGCGAGTTCAGCATTGGTCCCCTGCAGGCGGACAATGATAGGAACTTTGATGGCATCCCCCATATTTTTATAGGCGTCCACCACCCCTTGGGCAACTCTGTCGCAGCGGACAATACCACCGAAAATATTGATTAGAATGGCCTTGACCGCCTTATCTTTCAGGATAATGCGGAAGGCCTCCTCCACCCTTTTCGCATCAGCCGTACCCCCGACATCGAGAAAATTTGCCGGTTCCCCACCTGCCATTTTAATAAGGTCCATCGTAGCCATGGCCAGGCCAGCACCATTAACCATGCAACCTACGTTCCCATCCAGGTCAACATAATTGAGACCAACTGCACGGGCTTCTACTTCTATGGGATTTTCTTCACGCAGGTCGCGCATCTCTGCGTATTGTTTTCTGCGGAACAAGGAATTGTCATCTATGGCAACCTTGGCATCGACCGCCAGGATTTTATCATCCGAGGTTTTAAGTACCGGGTTAATCTCGAAAAGGCTGGCATCACTTTCCACATAGGCTTTGTAAAGGGAAGTGACAAATTTGGTCATCTCTTTGAACGCCGTACCCGATAATCCGAGGTTAAAAGCTATTTTCCGGGCCTGGAAAGCAAGTAAACCGGTTGCAGGGTCTATTTCTTCCGTGAAGATAAGATGAGGGGTCTTTTCCGCTACCTCCTCGATGTCCATTCCGCCCTCCGTAGAATACATGATCATATTTCTCCCCCTGGCCCTGTTTAGCAGGACCGACATATAGAATTCACTGGTTTCGCCTTCTCCGGGGTAGTAAACATCCTCTGCTACGAGTACCTGATGTACTTTTTTACCCTCTTTGGAGGTTTGGGGTGTAATCAGGTTCATCCCTATAATATTCCCTGCTATATCTTCCACTTCCTTCAGGTTTTTGGCAAGTTTTACACCTCCTCCTTTGCCACGGCCGCCGGCATGTATCTGCGCCTTGATTATATGCCAGCTTGTTCCCGTTTCCCTGGTGAGTTGCTTGGCCGCATCTACCGCTTCCTTTGCGTTATGGGCAACAATGCCTCTCTGGATTCGCACGCCAAAACTAGCCAGGATCTCTTTTCCCTGATATTCGTGAAGATTCATATTGTTGTGGTCTTTGGTTTGAATACAAAAATAGGAAACCGGGTGCATTTAATCTAATCTAATAACCCACTGCCCGGCTAAAGTTTAAAATTCCTGAAATCCAGGGGATCAAAGTTCCTGAAGTGTCCGTTTAATTCAATCAGTTCCTTGGTGCGGTTAACTTCCTTTAAAACTTTAATGGTCCCGGTTAAGTGGGCACTGATAAACTTCAGCCTTTCGCTTTCCATCGGGATCTGCAGCAGCTGGTGCTCCTGTTCAAAAGAGAGTCCCATTTTATGCGCCAGCATAAAACAGTTGAATTTTTCCAGGGGAGGCGGTTTATAGGATACATCCATCAACTTGTATAATTGCTGCAATCTGAGCAGCACTTCCCTCTTACTTTTTAAATCCCCGTCGTTCACATTATCCACGAATTCAACCTTTCCACCGGGATACAACTTCCCCTCCATTTCATTGTCGAAGGTAAGAACCCTGAATGCCTGTCGTGCCACACAAAGCACATCCATTTCACCACTTTCGTAGGTTGTCACTATTTCTACCAGTTGCACTTCCGTACCAAATAAAATACGGTTGTCCAGAAATACCGGAATCCCGAAGGTAATGGCCTCCTCCCTACAGTCGTGGATCAGCTGGCGGTATCTGTCCTCAAAAATATGCAACGGCACACTCTCCCCCGGGAAAAAAACGGATTGTAATGGAAATAAAGGGAGGTACATGATAGTATTTTCCAATAAAACTACAAAAATATTGGGTGGATGCCCGGAAGCAGTATTTGTAAAATTGTTACAATTGAAACTTTTTGTTGTATTTTTCAATAAAGGTAATAATTAATTTGCCGGACAATAGCATGTGCGCTAGTTTTGTCAAAAAATAGAAGATGAAGTATGCAGAGCTGTTGGGTATTGTCAAAAAATACGGGGATCCCGTTTATGTCTACGATTCGGAAAAAATAACTTCCCAATTCGGACGGCTAACGCACGCATTCAGGGATGTTAAAAAATTAAAACTGAACTATGCCGTAAAGGCCCTGTCTAATGTAACCATCCTTAAGCTTATGAACAGCCTGGGCTCCGGCCTGGACACCGTGTCCATACAGGAGGTTAAACTGGGGCTCCTGGCAGGGTTCGACCCGGAGGATATCATTTTCACGCCCAACGGCGTCTCCCTGGAAGAAATTGAGGCAGCTGCAGCCCTTGGGGTACAGATAAATATAGACAATCTTTCCATCCTTGAACAATTCGGCAGCAAACATCCTGATATTCCGGTATGTATCCGGATAAACCCCCACGTAATGGCCGGAGGCAACTCCAAAATATCCGTGGGCCACATCGACTCAAAATTCGGGATCAGCATCCATCAGATTCCCCACCTTCTTCGCATTACGGAACTTACCAAAATGAAGATCAACGGGATTCATATGCATACCGGAAGCGATATCCTGGATATTGATGTCTTCCTCTACGCTTCCGAAATTCTTTTTGAGACGGCCCGGAATTTCCCGGACTTGGAATTCATTGACTTTGGCAGCGGCTTCAAAGTGCCTTATAAAGATGGAGATATTCAGACAAATATTGAAGAACTGGGACAAAAACTTACCACACGATTCAATGACTTTTGCAAAGATTACGGAAAGGAACTAACCCTCACATTTGAGCCGGGCAAATTCCTTGTGAGTGAAGCGGGGTTTTTCCTCGCCAAAGTGAATGTAGTAAAACAAACCACTTCCACGGTATTTGCAAGTGTGGATTCAGGGTTTAATCATCTGATCCGACCCATGCTTTACGGGGCCATACATGAGATTATCAATATCTCAAACCCTAAAGGCAGGGAACGGTACTACTCGGTGGTTGGCTACATCTGTGAGACGGACACTTTTGCAAACAACAAGCGCATCAGCGAAATCAGCGAAGGGGACATCCTTTGTTTCCGTAATGCCGGGGCCTATTGCCATACCATGGCCAGTAATTACAATTCCCGTTTCCGCCCGCCCGAAGTGCTATGGCATCAGGGCCAGGCATACCTCATCCGTGAAAGGGAATCCTTTGACGATCTCATAAAGAATCAGGTGGATATAGGGGATGTTTTTTCTCCTGAAAAGGTAGGCATAGATGTCAAACAGGCTTAGGTGATACCTGTCTCCAAACGGACACTTCTTCATGCGATTGGCCCGTAAAGAGTGGTAGTCGGCTTATTTCATCCCTTCTATGGCCGAATCATTCAAAATCATGCTGAAAATAAAGCTGGAAAAAATTCGTTATTTTTGGTATAGTTGTTGGACTAATTCCAGTATAAATCAAGAAGATGCAAAAAAATACCCCTGCTTTCAGTTCATACGTGCTTTTCCTTCTTTTTGCGCTTTTTTCCCTCGGCATTCAGGCCCAGAATGTAAACTGGCTGAGTTGGGACCAGGCGGCAAACCTTGCTATGACGGAGCAAAACCCCAAGAAAATTTTTATTGATGTGTATACCGATTGGTGCGGTTGGTGCAAGAAAATGGATAAGGATACATTTCAGAATGCTGAGGTGGCTCAGTATATGAACCGGAATTTCTATATGGTAAAACTCGACGGGGAGGGAAAAGATCCTATAGAATTTAAAGGCAAGACTTATAAATTCGTCCCCCAGGGCAGAAAGGGTTATCATGAATTTGCCGCCGCCCTTATGCAGGGCCGGTTGAGCTACCCAACCGTGGTATTCCTGGATGAAGGCATGAACATGTTGTCGCCAGTTCCGGGTTACCAGAAGCCTGAACCTTTTTTAAATATAGCCAGATATTTCGGTGATAATATCTACAAGGATACCGATTGGCAGACCTATAGCGGCCAGGGAAAGTAATATCCCGGATGAATTATAGTTAACTCAGACGCCCGGTCTACCTGCTGTAATTGGGCGATTCCTTGGTTATAGTTACATTATGCGGATGGCTTTCATTAATTCCGCTGGCAGTTATTTTAACAAACCTGCCGTTCTCCTTCAGGGTGGCGATGTCTTTGGCTCCACAATAGCCCATCCCAGCCCGGAGGCCTCCTACAAACTGGTGGATGCTCTCATAGAGGTCTCCCTTGTAAGGTACCCGGCCTACTATTCCCTCAGGTACAAGTTTTTTAATATCGTCTTCAACATCCTGGAAATAACGGTCCTTGCTCCCTTCCCTCATGGCTTCCACGGAACCCATCCCGCGGTAGGACTTAAACTTCCTGCCTTCGTATATGATGGTTTCCCCCGGGGATTCCTTTGTGCCGGCGAGTAGCGAGCCCAGCATTACACAATCGGCGCCCGCAGCTATCGCCTTGGGGATATCCCCTGTATAGCGACTCCCTCCGTCGGCGATTACGGGGACCCCGCTACCCCTGGCTGCCGCAGCTACCTGTAAAACAGCCGAAAATTGTGGGAAGCCAACTCCTGCAACTACCCTTGTGGTACAAATAGAGCCTGGCCCTATCCCTACCTTGAGGGCATCGGCACCTGCTTCAATAAGATATCTGGCCGCTTCGGAGGTGGCGATGTTGCCAACCACCACATCCAGGTCGGGGTACAACCGCTTAAGCTGTTTGAGCACGGCTACCACCCCTTTGGTATGCCCGTGGGCCGTATCTATGACCACGGCATCCACTCCGGCCTTTACGAGGGCATCGGCACGTTCCGTAACATCGGGGGTCACGCCTACAGCGGCGGCCACCCGAAGACGGCCATACTGGTCCTTATTCGCGATAGGTTTCTGGCTTAGTTTCGTAATATCCCGGAAGGTGATCAACCCAACAAGTTTGTAGTCCCCGTTCACCACGGGCAACTTTTCGATTTTATTTTCCTGAAGAATGTCCTCCGCTTCGGAAAGGGAAGTGCCTTCGCTAACTGTAACGAGATTTTCTGAAGTCATAACTTCAGAAATTGGCCTTTTGTTGTTCTTTTCAAACCGCAGGTCACGGTTGGTTACTATCCCGATCAACCGTTGCTCTTTGTCTACAATGGGGATCCCTCCTATGCCATGTTCCCTCATGCAATCCTTGGCATCCTGAACCATGGCGTCTTTTTGAAGGGTAACAGGGTCCATGATCATCCCGCTTTCTGCACGTTTAACCTTACGCACTTTCAGGGCCTGCTGCTCGATGGACATATTCTTATGAAGTACGCCCATACCTCCTTCCCTGGCCATGGCAATAGCCATACGCGATTCGGTGACCGTATCCATGGCCGCCGAAATTATCGGGACATTGATGCTGATATTGCGACTGAATTTGGATTTAATGCTGACCTCCCTGGGTAATACTTCTGAATAGGCGGGGACAAGGAGTACGTCGTCATAAGTGAGACCTTCTCCAAGGATTTTAAGGCTGTGGGACTCCATGGCAATTAAGGATTAATTGCGTGCAAATATACTACATTAAAAGTATTCGGCGGCTCTGGCATGAAAATGAATTAATTACCTTATGGGGTCAGGAACGCGGATAGGCCCCTCTCCTGCCTGATATATTTTAATTAATCTAAATATATACTGCTGGTTTTGAGTAATTTAAATTGATTCTGCCTGTGGTTCTCCTTATTTTGTATCTTAAATTTAAAATGTAAAATTATGAGTATCCGCTTAGGAAATAGTTGCAGGAATTGTGAGAAGTACAAAGAAGGATTCTGTTTGTTGCACAGGACTGCGGTTGGAGCCGTGTACACCTGCGACAGTTTTGAGATGCGCGCTGCCTTGAAGGACGATCCGAACTGCGTCAACTGCAGCCGTTACGAAACCCCGGAATGCGCCAACCCTCAGAAAGCGGCACCCGGTATGCTTTGCAACCATTGGGCCCCAAGGGCCACCGCATGAATCCTTAAAATCAAGTCGGATTCTGAAATTGATCAGCGAGCCAGTTTGGCTCACTGCAATTCAATTGGCTGCCACAGGTGACAATGACACCCTTGCCTCCCTGGCCCAACGGACTAGCATTTCCTTCTCTTCCGTACTGATATTGCCGTGTATCCATGTAAAGGAGGGTAGCGGCATTTTACCCTCTTCGACTTCTTCAATGAGTTCTTCCAGTTTATGGTCTTTCTTTTCCGCGTCGTAGGAAGCCCAGTCAGAGGCATCAAAATGCTCCCTGCCTTCCCCGATATGGCCATCTATCCAAAAGGAGACCGGTGCCACCTGAGCATACCATGGATAAACCGTCTGGTTGCTGTGGCAATCATAACATTTGTTTTCCAGGATTGTTTTAACTTCTGAATTCACTACGGTTTCTGCTTCAAATACCGACACATCACGATAGGGGCTGGTATTCATTTGCGGTCGGTAAAACTGCATAGCCAGAAGTATTATCAACAAGGCAATAAAAAGAACTTTCAATTTCTTTCCCATATCATAAAAATAATTTCGAAGGCCAAACTTACACAATTTTACAAATAGTCCTATTGCGGTTTCAAGGCTGTCTCCTTACGATAATCATTTCACTGCTCATCGATCTGATGATAAAAAATATAAAAAAATTTATTTTTATTTATTCTAAATAAGCTTTGAAAAATAATTTTCAGGTATTACATTTGCCTCGTTAATTATAATTAGTCTAAATAAAATGACCCAACAAAACAAACTGTTACCGCTACTCCTATTGTTCGGTTTCGCAAGCCTGTCTGCCCAAACAAACGATTCCCTTCCCGAGGCCCCGATGGTAACCCTTAATGAAGTTGTACTGAATGCCAAGGTAATTTTCGGTAGCAAGTTTGAAGCTAAAAATCGAACTGGTTCGGCATACTACATCTCCCATGAAGAGATCAGAAAGTTTAACTATACAGATATAAACCGTACCCTTCGGACCGTCCCCGGAGTGAATATCTATGAAGAGGATGGGTTTGGGCTCCGACCCAATATCAGCCTGAGAGGGACCTCTCCCGAACGCAGTGCGAAAATAAGCCTCATGGAAGACGGTGTCCTGATAGCACCGGCACCCTACAGTGCGCCGGCTGCCTATTATTTCCCTACCATTGCGCGCATGCAATCTGTAGAAATCCTTAAAGGTTCCAGCCAGGTCCAATTTGGTCCCTTTACAACAGGAGGGGCTATTAACATGATATCGACTGAGGTCCCCGATTCTTTTGGGGCCTTCCTTTCCACCAGCTATGGAAGTTTCTCCACCGGCAGGCTTCATACCCAGCTGGGCGACAGCCGGAAACATTTCGGCTATTCCCTTGAGTACCTCAACTATAATTCCAATGGTTTTAAAGACCTTCACCGGGGAGGCGATACCGGCTTTGACAAGAACGACCTGGTAGCAAAGATCAGGCTGAATACGGGGCCGGAAGCGGGAATCGGGCAGGAACTGGAACTTAAATTCCAGTATTCTGACGAATCTTCAGATGAAACTTATCTCGGACTAACCCAGGCAGATTTTGACCAGGCCCCCTTCAGAAGGTATGCCGCTTCCCGTGAAGATCAAATGAATACCGAGCATGTACAGTTCATGGCAACACATACGCTGAAGTTCAGTGATTACTTCAGGATTACAACAGTTGGCTATCGCAATGATTTCAGCAGGAACTGGTATAAGCTTGATAACGTAACGGTGAATGGTGAACGGGAAGGTATATCGGCCATCCTGAACGACCCCGAAGGATTATCTTCTTACTATGATCTCATTAGTGGCGCTGCTGACAGCGAGGAGGATGCACTCGCGATTAAGGCCAATAACCGGGATTACCTTTCAACAGGGGTGCAAACCAAGTTGGATTATCACTGGACTGGTGTTAGAACCTTCCATGATGTTGAAATCGGCCTCCGTTACCATTTTGATGAGGAAGATCGATTCCAATGGGTTGATGATTATGCTATGGAGGACAATATCCTGCAGCTTACCACCGCCGGCATCCCGGGGACCGATGCAAACAGAATCAGCGATGCCAGGGCTTTTGCAGCCTTCGCAATGTATAAATTGAAATATGGTGAATTAACCCTCACCCCTGGGCTGCGCTATGAAAATATTGTTCTGTCGCGTGGTGAATATGGGAGTACAGATCCGGAAAGGACGGGGACAAGCCTTAGCGAAAGGGAAAATAAAGTAGATGTCTTTATCCCCGGAATGGGTTTCAATTACAACTTTGAAAAACTGTCGGTTTTCGGAGGTATTCACAAAGGTTTCTCACCCCCGGGCAATCAGGTAGGCCAGGATCCGGAAGAAAGCGTCAACTATGAACTCGGTGGCCGGTTTTCCGTTGGAGGGCTGAACGGGGAATTGGTTGGCTTTTACAATGACTACAGCAATTTACTTGGGAGTGATCTTGCAGCAACCGGAGGTACGGGTTCTCTTGATCAGTTCAATGCCGGCGAAGTGCGGATTACGGGAATCGAGGCCTTGCTAAACTACAATCTTCTTGGGAGCAGCAAATCATTTATCCTTCCCATAACCCTTGCCTATACCTATACTGATACCGAGTTTCTGAACAGCTTTGGAAGCGAAGATGGTTTATGGGGTGAAGTTATTGCCGGGGACGAACTGCCCTATATTTCCAAACACCAGCTGAATGCCGGTATCGCACTGGAACACCGGAATTTTGAATTAAATTTTAATGCCCGTTATAACGGGGAATTCCGAACCGAGGCAGGTCGTGGGGCCATTCCGCAGGACGAACTTGTAAGTTCCAATTTTATCCTTGACTTTGCTGGGAAATACCGATACAGTGAACACCTGAGTCTGACTGCCAATATTATCAATCTGCTGGATGAAACCTATGCCGTGGCAAGGGTACCTGCCGGACTCAGGCCAGGGCATCCGTTCGGTGCATATGCCGGGATTGAACTTAGATATTAAGTTGAGTTAGTTTATGTGAAAGGCACCTGCGAATTCCATTGTAGGTGCCTTTTTATTGAAAGGAGCCAAATAATGCCGTGGCCTTATTATGTGCAGTCTCAAACGCCATCCACTGGACACCTGTATCTACTTTTGCCGTAGTGAAGTAGGAGAGCATTTTCTCCGTCGGCATATTTCCTGTAAGTTCGTCCCGTGCCATAGGGCAGCCGCCGAATCCCTGTATCGCGCCATCGAACCTGCGGCAACCCGCCCTGAAGGCTGCATCTACTTTCTCAAACCAATGTTTCGGGTGTGTATGTAGATGTGCGCCGAATTCAATATGGGGATATTTCGGAATAAGGTTTGAAAACAGATAATCTATGACCTCAGGAGTTGAACTGCCTATGGTATCGGAAAGTGACAGGATACCTACCCCCATAACTGCGAGCTTCTCCGTCCATTCACCTACTATATCAATATCCCAGGGATCCCCGTAAGGATTGCCAAATCCCATCGAGATATAGGTCACTACCTCTTTCCCGCTTTGCTGTGCAATCTCCAGGACCTCCCGGAGAACATCTATGGATTCGGCAATGGTCTTATGCGTGTTCCGCATCTGGAAGTTTTCAGAGATTGAAAAAGGATAGCCCAGATAATTGATGCCGACATGCTTTGCGGCATCCTCGGCTCCCCGGACATTGGCAACAATGGCAAGCAGTTTACTCTGTGAACGGCTGAGGTCGAGACCGGCAAGGACCGCCTCGGTGTCTACCATCTGCGGGATAGCCCTGGGGGAAACAAAACTTCCGAAATCCAGCGTATCAAAACCACAATTAAGAAGACTTTGCAAATAGTGTATTTTACGTTCAGTGGGAATGAAAGTCTTAATACCCTGCATGGCATCGCGGGGGCATTCTATGATCTTTACCTTTTCCTGCATTTCTGATGGAGTGCCTATACTTTCAAAAGTAGCATTATTTCTGCGAAAACAACAGATAGATCCCGATACCGGTAAATACTGCTATCTGCATCCATTTAAGACAGCTACCCACCCCGGATCTTTGGCGGAGATAATTCGAAATAGTACCTGAAAGTACGGCTATACTTGCGAAAATCACGAAGGAAACCAGTATAAAGAGGGCCCCAAGAATATAAAACTGCCAGACCGGAGATAGGGTTTCACTAAAAAGAAAACCCGGGAAAAAGGCTAGAAAAAAGATAGTAACCTTAGGGTTCAGAACGTTCATAATAAAACCCTGCCTGTAAAGGCTCACAACGCCTTTTCCGGGAGACATTTCCTCTTCCAACCGGATATCGGGGCTGCTTCTGAATACCCTGTAGGCGAGGTAAAACAAATATATGGCTCCAAATAACTTGATGACCATAAATATAAAAGGGTTATTTTTTATAAGGCTGGAAATGCCAAGGGCCAATAGCGTGGTATGTACCAGACAGCCGGTCATGAGGCCGGCTG
>CAYSVQ010000157.1:0-27950 GCA_964434565.1 uncultured Flavobacteriaceae bacterium
TCACCATATCTGATAAAACGCCGCCGCGCTACCGCCGAAAGATTCTAAGCGAATTCGACCGTGAAATCAACCGGGATTTTGTGCGGCGCTACTTTGAAGATTTCGCCTCCACTTTCTGATATAACTCCTCCTGAATCCTGAAACTCAGGATAGGATCAAGGTTCATGTATACCGTTAGAGTTTCATATGGTCTGTTAAAGCGTTTCTTCAGCTTTATTCTTGAAATATAGCCATTACCATCTCCCTTCTTAAAACCCAGTCTCCGGAATTCCGTAGAATCATCAATGGTATAGTGCATAAGGTGCTCTCTCGGTAATTGGTCGAAATAGATAATATTCTCCTGTTCTTCCGAAAGGGTGAGAATCCCGCTGGTCTGTGATGAAAGGCGGATACCCTTTTCACAGAAACCGGGCAGCAGTATAGGGCCTTGAAAAAAGGTGACGGCATCTATGGGATTGTCCAGTAATTGCCATTCTTTATTGGCAGGCAGGTGATGACGTGCGAAATCCGCCGGATCTGTGAAAAAATAGTGGTCCTGATATTTGCGAACAAACCGATGGCTTTTGGTATCTACATATCCTGCAGCCCAGGTAGCATCCATGAGCCTCCAGCTGCCATTGAGCTGTACGGCGTTCCAGCTGTGGTTTCTGTAAGCAGGTGCTGCATCCAAACGCTTGATCTCCGTTTTCCCAACGCCGGTAATAATTTTGGAAGGGAGTCCTAACTGCTCAAAAAGGGCGTTGAGCATGAGGGAATAATCTATGCATACTCCCTTGCGAAGCCGAAAAGACCTGTTTATCTTAACCCATACCATATCCTGTATGGCTTCCTGTTTTTCTTTATCGTTGGAATATGATATCTTTTGTGTGTGGTTTCCCCCAACTTCCCCTTTGGTGTCATAAGCCACATGCTGGGCGAGCCAGACAAAAGCAGCCCGGATACGCAGGTCGTCGGTATTGAAATCGTTCTGAATACGGATCCCCAGGTCCCGCAGGGATGTAAATTCCGGATACAGGCTTACCTTCTGGTCTACTTCTTCAAAAGTTTGGGCGTAGAGGGAGACAGACAGCAGCATTAACAATATGGTCATACATTTTTTACACATCGGCAGCATTCCTCCCATAAATATATGAAACCTATTGCATCATACATAATACATTAGAGGAACTGTTGGGGTTCCCGCAGCGAAGCCGAAACACTTGTTCCTGCCCCTTGTTTCCCGGAACAAAGCAATTCTGTCAGCGAAGCAGTCGGATGAAGTATGAGCGTTTACTTATATCCGGTCAGGCTTTCTTTATAACTATGATCCCATTTTTCTGTATTTCAGTCACCTTGGCGAAAAGGGCTTTTAACTCCGTGTAATATTCCGGTGACATGTGTGGCTGGTTAATCGAGAGGTTAAACAATACTGACAGGTTGTTCCCTGCCTGGCTCACGTCAAATTTCAGTGTCGCCACCTGGTCTTTTAGGGTGGTCTGTACGGCGGCGGGCAGTTTATCCACTACGTATCCGTCCGGGATAATCATGCTTATTGTATAGGAATAAGTCCTTGAATGCCCAAAATCTACCGGATATTGCCTTAGTTCCCGTGTGAAAGGTTCCGGTTCGAAAAGTGAAACCAGGAATGGGTTAAAATACAGCGTTTCATTTACCAGCGAGGGTTCAAGTTTCAGCGAAAAGCGCTCCGACACCTTTTTTTCATCCGAAATATCGCCGTTAATACTGTAGTCCGTGATTTCCACATTTCCCGGCATTGCAGCTTCCTTTTCTTCCAGATAGTCTTCCGCTTCATTTGCCTTAAGTTTGGATCGCCGCGAAATAGCCTCGTAGCCCAGGGTAATTTCATCCAGAATGCCTGTAGCTTCCAGCAAGTCGGTTCCGAAGGCAAGCTGTGCCCTAACCGTATAGCGGTTCGCTTCGTCTATAATGATGTCTTCCCAGTAACTCCCGCTTTTAAAATCCATGACCCGTCCGTAATAGTTCAGGCACCTGAAAGGCAGCATGCCAAAAGGAATAAGGGGATCTGAGGCATCAAGAAGGTACACATTACCATTGATGTTCGCCCGGGCCAGGAGGTAGTTAAAATCCGACATCACTGGGTGGCTGCGTTTTGGCAGCCCGTGATTTCTGGTAGATGTGAGCATCATCTGGGTGGGGATGCCGGCGGCATTCAGGAGGTTGATCAGCGAAATATTTATCTCGCCTATGCTTCCCTTGCGGGCTTCGAACGCATCTTTTACCCTTGTATCGCTGTAAATACCGTATTCCCCGGTCCAGGTATAGTGGTTACGGATGAAATCGTAAATTTTCCTGGCCCTTTGAAGCATATCTTCTTCGGTGAACAGGGATTCTGGCACATTTCGTTCAAAGTATCCCTTTTTAGTAAGTTGTATACCCAGGTCGCGATCATTCTTCAGTTCACCGTCAACGTCCTGCCAGCTTTTGGTATAATGGTTGGTTACCCCGTCGAGTCTGTGATGTGTCGCAAGTTCAAAATCGAGGCGGGAGATATAATTGGATGCCGCCAGCATATACCCTTCTTCTTTAAAGGCAGGGATGTCTTTCATAACATATTTCAGCACCTCACAATCTGCACCCCTCTGGGTCCCGTCGATTTTAAAACATTCCTTTACAAGTTTGGCCTCATTAAGGTCGAGCTTCAGAAAACCGGTGAGGTTACGGTTGTAGCTGTAGTTCCCGGGGATGGTGGCATTAAATTCACTGTATATCTTAGGGAGGTGCGACTGAAAGTTCCAGCCATTGAAATTGTAAATGAAGGGTGAAGTAATTTTATATTCGTACTCCAGCACAGAGCCTTCTTTTAAATCAGGAAAGGTAAATGTCTTTTCCGATAAGGTAGGACTGAGGTCTTTGGTAAAGATGCTCTCTGCTTTGATATAAGTCTTCATATCACCATTGTGGGTGATCGCCCGGATGTTCTCTACCTTTTCAGTGCTTCCGTTTGTATGGTAATATCGAATAGCCACAGTACCCTCTTCGAAACCCTTATTATTCAGAATCTTGATCCTGACATGGTATTTTTTGACCAGTAAGATATAATCTTTGATGACTTCAAAGTAATTATCGCCTTTCTCGTAAAGTACAACTGCCGCTGCATCAGGGTCCGCGCTATAGGAAGTAAGGCTTTTGTCGGTCCGTGGGATCTCTCCAAAAACGGCTGTATGTTGTCCGTAGCAAAGTATGGTACCAAGCACGAAACAGAACAAACCAGTGGTAAGAAAAGTGCGCATAAAAAGTAGGATTATCATTGATTATTATACGAAGATGCAAAAAATCAGAACTCGTTCACTGTCTTCCTGATTGCAACCAACTGGGTGAGCAGTTTTTCCAGCAGGTCGAGGTGCAGCATATTGGCTCCATCGCTTTTGGCATTGGAGGGGTCGAAGTGGGTTTCAACAAAAAGCCCGTCTACCCCCGAGGCGATTCCCGCCCGTGCCATGGTTCCTATTAGCGCGGGCCTGCCGCCGGTAACCCCTGAGGCCTGATTTGGCTGCTGCAGTGAATGCGTAACATCCAGAACCACGGGGGCGTATTGCTGCATGGTAGGGATGCCCCTGAAATCTACAATCAGGTCCTGATAGCCAAACATGGTACCCCGGTCTGTTATTAAAACCTGATCATTTCCCGAATCGGTAATTTTCGCTACCGCGTGTTTCATGCTTTCAGGACTCATAAACTGCCCTTTTTTCAGATTCACCACTTTTCCGGTCTCCGCTGCAGCCACGAGCAGGTCTGTTTGCCGTACCAGGAAGGCAGGTATCTGCAGCACATCAACATAAGCGGCTGCCTTGGCGGCATCACTGATTTCATGTATATCTGTTACGGTAGGAACCTTAAAAGTTTCGGAAACCTTCTTCAGGATCTTCAGGGCTTTCTCATCTCCGATCCCGGTAAAGGAATCCACGCGGCTGCGGTTTGCCTTTTTAAAACTGCCTTTAAAGATATAGGGGATCTGAAGTTTGCTGGAAATAGCTACAATGCGTTCCGCGATTTTAAGAGCCATCTCTTCGCCTTCAATGGCGCAGGGCCCTGCCAATAGGAAGAAATTATTACTGCTGCTATATTGCAGCTGCGGGATTTGATCCAGTTTCATAGGGTAGCATTTAAGGCCAAAGATACCAATTTTTTACAGCTCATATTTTTGTATAAAAGCGCTAATAATCAGCATAATAAAAATAACAGAACTTTATAACCGATTGAAAAATTATGGCGTATCTTTGCAGCCTTAAAAAACAGCGATGCCCGTCACCAAGAATATTGCCATTATAGCCCACGTAGACCACGGGAAAACAACTCTGGTAGACAAGATCCTCCATTATTGCCGTCTTTTCAGGGATAATGAGAAGACGGGCGACCTGATCCTCGACAATAACGATCTGGAAAGGGAACGTGGTATAACCATCGTGTCCAAAAATGTTGCCGTTACCTATAAGGACATCAAGATCAATATCATCGATACGCCCGGCCACGCGGATTTTGGTGGGGAGGTTGAACGCGTTTTGAATATGGCGGATGGTGTACTATTACTTGTTGACGCTTTTGAGGGACCTATGCCACAAACGCGGTTTGTTCTTCAGAAAGCCATCGATCTGGGCCTTAAACCATGTGTGGTAATCAATAAGGTCGATAAGGAGAACTGTACGCCCGAGGAGGTGCATGAAAAGGTATTCGACCTGATGTATGAGCTGGGGGCAGAGGAGTGGCAGCTCGATTTCCCGGTGGTATATGGTTCCGCCAAACATAATTGGATGGGGACAGACTGGAAGACCCCCACAGATTCCATAGAACCGCTTTTAGAGATGGTGGCAGAACATGTTCCCACCTTTGAGCCTGCCCAGGGTAATACCCAAATGCTGATCACCTCCCTGGATTATTCCTCTTTTACCGGCCGGATAGCCATCGGACGCCTTCAACGCGGGATCCTGAAGGAAGGACAACAGATTTCCATGATGAAGCGCAACGGCACCGTCCATAAATCCAGGGTGAAAGAACTCTTTATTTTTGAAGGTCTTGGTCGGGTAAAGGTCGCTGAAGTTGCCACAGGTGATATTTGCGCGATTACCGGGCTTGAAGGATTTGACATTGGTGACACCATTGCAGACCTTGAGAATCCCGAGGTCCTGAAGACCATTGCCATAGACGAGCCTACAATGAGTATGCTTTTCACTATAAACGACAGCCCGTTTTTTGGGAAGGATGGGAAATATGTTACCTCCCGGCATATCAAGGAGCGCCTTCAGAAGGAATTGGAAAAGAACCTGGCCCTGAGGGTTGAGGAAACAGAAAGCGCGGATAAATTCATGGTGTTCGGCCGTGGTGTCTTGCACCTTTCCGTTCTGATAGAAACAATGAGGCGGGAAGGCTATGAACTTCAGATTGGTCAGCCACAGGTTATTATAAAAAAGATCGATGGGGTGGCGTGTGAACCCATCGAACAGCTTACCATCGATCTGCCAGAGGAAGTTTCCGGCAAGGCAGTTGAAATGGTATCGGTTAGAAAAGGTGAAATGCTTAGTATGGAAGCCAGGGGCGATCGGATGATTTGCCAGTTCCAGATCCCTTCAAGGGGTATCATCGGCCTGAGGAACCAGTTACTTACCGCAACTGCAGGTGAAGCTATCATGGCTCACCGTTTCCTTGAGTACCAACCCATGAAAGGCGATATCCCCCAAAGGATTAACGGGTCTCTGGTTTCTATGGAAAACGGGAAGGCAATTCCCTATTCCATCGATAAACTCCAGGAACGCGGGAAATTTTTTATCGATCCGGGTGAGGATATTTATGAAGGGCAGGTGATAGGCGAAAATACCCGGGGTGATGATATGGTGGTGAACGTTACCAAAACCAAAAAGCTCTCCAACGTTCGCTCTTCAGGCGCAGATGACAAGGCCAGGATTGTTCCGGCTATAAAGTTTTCCCTGGAAGAGGCACTGGAATATATTCAGAAAGATGAATATGTAGAGGTCACCCCCCACCACTTGCGCTTACGTAAAATCTATCTCAAGGAAGTAGACAGGAAACGCGGTAAGCAGGCCTGACCTGCCGCAGATGAAGGTTCTTGTAGTTTGTTATGTGCTTCAGAGGCAGTGCAATTCCGACCAGTCCTTTTTAAACCGCAGGCAGGCGGTTGCAGCGCCTATAATCCCGGCATCGTTCTGCAATTGGGCGGCGATTACCGGTGTTTCAATCCGGATCCTGTCCTTGAACTCGTCGAAGTCCTTGGAAGCCCCACCACCCAGGATAATAAGGTCCGGAGCTACAATTAATTCAACGAATTCCAGGAACCTGTTGAAGCGTTTTCCCCATTTTTTATAACTGAGCTCCTCGCGTTCTTTGGCCGAGGATGCGGCCCAGTCTTCAATTTTATCGTATTTTTTATAGGGAATTTGGCCAAGTTCAAAATTTGGCAATAGTTTTCCATTGAGAAAAGCTCCGCTCCCCAGCCCGGTTCCGATGGTAATGATGATCACAAAACCGGTCTCCCCTTTGCCACTGCCGTAATTCATTACTGCATAGCCCGCTGCGTCGGCATCGTTGATAACTGTAAAATCAAGTCCGGTTGCCTTTCCAAAAAGCTGCTCCACATTTATTCCGTTCCAGGATTTATGCAGGTTTCCGTGAGATTTGCAAACCCCCTGTTTAATAACGGTTGGGAAACCACAACCCACAGGGCCCTTATAATTAAAATGAGCTACTATTTCGGCCACCACCCGGGCCATATCCTGGGGATTTCGCGATTCCGGGGTGGGAATTCGATACCGTTCCGTTAGCTTTTCCCCGGTTTCCATATTCACCAGAGCGCCTTTTATTCCTGAACCCCCAACATCAATACCAAGTACCTGCATTGTTCGAAAAGTTTTCTTGTTTTCAACGCCAAAAGTAGCAAAAATCTTTTTGGTATGATATGGGGATGTTTAGCTAATCAAGCCTTTTTCATAAAGGGCTTCAAGTATTTTAATATCCGCCCCGGAAAGGATCGCCCTGTCTGTATACCCGATCCAATGCATGCCTTCAAGGCCGCTGGCCGGCTGCAGTGTTCCGCTAAAAGGCATGGCATAGCAATGCTGCCTTATAAAAGCAGCAGGGGGTAATGCCCCAAGCCGACTTTCATAAGTCCCCAAATACGTAATACCTTCAGTCTCAGCGACAATTCCGAGGAGCTGTGTTAAATAGCCTGCAAGCAGGGCTGCATCGGAACTTTCCGGCTTTCTGGCCCCGCCGGGGAGGGAATAACCGATACTGTCGCTCCCTTTAAGGAACAGAACTTTCCCTTCCCTAATATAAATCCAGGCAATGCGGTCGATGATGGCAGAGCTGGGTTCAATATAGTAGTCTATGGAATTAAGTGAATGTCCGGGGTCTATTATATCAAGGAAGGCGTCTATACCCAGGCCAAAGTGTGTGAGGGTCCCGAGTTGCCGGTTCCGGCCAAGAGCGCTGGAAATGGTTTCATCGCGGTTACCGAAACCATAGCCCCCTTTTTTAATCCATAGAACATTCAGTAAATGTTGCATCAGCACGTTGCCCAACTGGTCTATAGAAATGGCAATTTTCAAAAGGTATTCTCCAAGCCCCCTAAGGCCCTTTGTAAACAGGCCATGTAAAATACCGTAAATAAATCCCAGGGGTCCCGTTACCAGTAGTAGGGCGAGCGAAATAAAAAAGAGCAATACCCCAATAAGTGGATGTACTTTGCGGTCCGGGCGGTGTGGTCGTTTCTTAAAGATCATTTTCCCTCGATTTACCGGGAAAATGCCTTGTTCGCTATTTGTTCCCGGCTTCTCCGGAAATGAAAATACGCATTAATTTGATGGAATGCTCAATGACGCGGGTTACAACGCCCGTGCAACCAGTAAATCCCCGAAATAATTAATTTCATAGTTTCACTTCACTTGCCTTCGCCTTTCCAGGAAGGTAGTGGGTGCCAATAAAATAAAGAAACAGGACGAAAAGGATGGCAGCGAGGACAAAAAATAATTGTGATTGACTGAAGAATTCCAGAAATGGCAAAAGCACAAGGGGTGATATAAACTGCCCCATAAACCAGAATGTGGTAAGCCTGCCGATTTCACGCCCCCTTACTTCCGGAGGTGCAAGTTGCATGACCCAGATATTGGCATTTGGGATCATAACACCCATCCCAAGTCCTGCCAATACCATGCCCAGCATTACCATGGAATAGGAATTGCCGAAAGCAATGGCAACATATGCCAGTGCCATTAGGAAATAACCTACCGCAAAAATCTGCCGGTAACTGAATTTATCCTTTATTCGGGAATAGGAGATAGACGAGATGGCCGAAAAAAGTGTGCTGGCAGCAATGGCCACCCCTATCAGGGTGTTTGTTTCTACTCCGATGGTTTTAAGGTAGAATGGGATCTGCACCGGAATAATAAAAAACAGGATCCACATCAGCATCACATTAAAGAAAACCAGCCAGATTATAGGAGGTGATTTCACTGGAACGTAGCTCCTGTTTCGCGCGGATGACCCCGAAGGTTCCTTGAGAAAACGGTAACTCACAGGAATGATAATGAGCGAAAACAGGTAGAGCAGGAAGGGCACACGCCAATGGATATCTGCAAGGACTCCGCCTAAGGTGATAAATATAATCCCCCCGAGCGACATCACTGCAATCTGAAGGCCTGCGAACTTCTGTCGGGCCTTGCCTTCGTAATAATCAGCTACAAGGGTAATTACGATTGTCATGCTTATTCCTACACAAACCCCAAGTAAAGCCCGTCCTGCCAGTATCAGGTAGATATTGTCAAGCCAATAACCGGAACTGCCACCCACCGCGTATAGCAGTAAGGCCAGTCCGAGGAGTTTAAGCCTTCCGAACCTGTCTATTACCACCCCTGCAATCGCCGCCGTAAGGGCGATAAACAAGGCAGGGAATGGAAGAGCCAGTTTAACCAGAGCCTGCCCGTTGGGGATTTCGGAAAATGTTTCCGACATATCCGGAAGAGACGACGAAATGGTGATCATCGACATTATAGTAAGGCTGCTTACCAATAAAAGGGTAGCTTTTACCTGCCAGGTCTCTGAGTTCATTATAGGTCGTTTTAAAAGAATGCCCCCGGCATACGCGGGGGGCATTAGGTTGGTTAGTTGTTGGTTATTAAAGCTGTTTTTAGACCATTTCTCCCTTCATGAGTTTTGGGAGCATGGCTTTAAAATTCTCTTTTTTATTTAGGTGGGGAAGTGGTTCGGAAGGTTCGGGAAGCCCCAGGAATTTACATAGCGGCGCCCACCCGTCCCTTACATCATAAACCAGCAGTTTGTCTTTGGGAACATGGGCCTTTACTTCTGCAATATGGTCTTCCCATACCTTTTTGACAAACGCCTTATCCGCGAATTTACCCTGAAGTTTTTCTGCGAAAAAAACTTTTTTAAACCATTTGATACACTTAACAACATTTCGTGCCCTAGCACTGAGCAGCAGTTTTCCAATCATTTTAAATTTTTCACCGGGGGTTTGCGGCCCGGCCCGGAATACGGTGCTGTCTACGCTTTTATACCAGGACTCAAAGTCGCGAACTGTAAGGATGACCCTGGCATCGGGGTAGCGCTTCATATGTTCTTTATACCATGGGTAGCCCGGGAAATCAACAGTGGCATCATAACCCTTGTACAGGCTGTCCCAATCTGTATCCCCGGTGTCATCAAGGGTTTTCCAGTAATGCAGTTTTTCCGGGTTTACCAATAGTTCCTTCATATGATAAACATGTTTAAAACCAAGGGTCTCCAGACTACCTTTCAGGGTAGTGGTCCCCGTACGGGGGAAGCCGGCACCTATTATTTTTAATGACATAGTTAATAGATTAAGATTAGTTATTTGCTATCGCTTTCCTGTTGTCCTGCTTTTTCGGGTTGTGCAGGGGGTGGAACAAATATAAAAGGTTTTGGCTGTGGTTCTACCGGATTGAGGTCTTTTCCTGCCAGGCCCGGAAAATCGGGGGCATAGAGGGTGCTCCTGAAAACGGCATACAGAAATGGACCTACCGGCTGGGCGGGGGAGCCATCGGGAAGCCTATAGTCAGATTTATAGGGATTCCAGTATTCCCAGACTATTTCCTTATCCGGCGTTACCTCGAAGAAACGTCCATGCATGCCCTGGGTAATCAGGGTATTCCCATTTTTAAGTCGTTGTGCTCCGGAGATAAATGCCGAATAGAAAGAATATTTATCCGGGGCAACATAACTCCATTCCGGCTCTTCAGGGCCGAATCGGCCGTCTTCATTCATTATGTAATTCCCGTTTTCGTCGGTTGGTACTTCCCATTCATAAATTGAGCTGTAATTGCCAACATCTGCGATGCTGACATTTACTTCAGGAGAGGTTGCACTGCCCAATGCGGCCCACATGGAAGGTAATTTGCTATCCGGGTTTTTTATATCATTATTGTAAACCAAAAGACGGCCTTCCCCGGGATATCCATTCGGGATCCACTTGACGTCGTGCTGCCCAAACAGTTTCTGATTATTTTTGGTCCCTTTGCCATAATTCATGGGATATCCCCAGCGGTACAACAGGTCACCTCCATGGCCCCATCTGCCTCCGGTACTGCCCCTTGCTTCCTCTGTTGTTGTGCTGTGGTCTATAATAAATACTTCCCCATAGCCGGGAACACTAATTACTATCTGGTCTAAATGCGCATTGTATGAAACCGCATTGGTATGGGTAAGGTCTGACCCCTGGTTATCAACCGAGGCATTGGAGGTCATGAATCCCATTTTTTTCATTTGGGCAACCTGCTCCTCAGTCATTGGAGGACCAGCCTCGGCACTTGGTATATTGATATTAATTTTTCGCGGGTTTTCCGCGACAACGCCATAATTTGCCCTGGAAGGGTCAAGGTCCTGTATGAGGTGGTCTTTCATATGCCACTCCCATACTATATCGCCGCCTTCCGGTTTAGTTGGCCGGACTTCGATAATTTTATCGAGCCAGATACCTGCCTTTGGGATATGCTGCGGATCCTTACCCGCCGCGATCGCCTCTTCAGGGGTTAAGGCTTCATAAGAGATTGCCAGGATATTGCCATTCGGCATTACTTCAAAATCATGGTGGGTAAGTTCTTTTTCACTGTAATACTTAAAGTCCCATACCTTATTCCCGTCCCAGTCGTACTCCCTGATACGGCCTGCCTGCCCCCCTGCTGCAAAGGTGGGGAAATTCTCATCCCTCTCCAATCTGAAAAGGTGTCCGTTGGGCTGCAGGTAGGAATTCATGGAATTGAGATCGGCATTCCATATATGAACAACTTCCCCATCGTTTTTGTCGACCAGATAGGTAGATGTACTGGTGGGCGGTTCAAAGAGAACATATCCGGGAGAGTCTTCCCCGGTATTGATTACCAGGCCGCGGGGGGCGCTCACCCCGGTCATGCTTCTGGTGTCTGTGGGTTGCCACTCGTGCACTGCCGCCACTTCGGTGAGGGGCTCGGCTTTTGGTTCTTGTTTACAGGAAAGTGCTCCGCAGAGTAACAGTGCAGAGAGCAAGTGTCGGGTAATTTTCATAGGTTTTATCGGTTGTTGCCCAGCTGGCTGGTATTATTGCCATCCGGGGATATTGTATGCAGTATTTCAGTTGTTTACCTCCTGAAATTCGGCAGTTGAAGATATAAAAAAAAGGGCATATAAATAACTGTACTGCCTTATTTTGAGTAGTTTGTTACAAAAAAAAGGTGGTATGCATAAAACCCGCATTCTTGTTGTGATAAAAGGATTACAAACCTGTTGCTCAATCACTCTGCTCCCGATCCGCCGAGGAGCTGCGGATGTGCTGCTGGATGAACGGAAGTTGCGTTTCATTCCTTTCATTCCCCGTTGTTAGCAGGGGCTGGCGGCATTTTAAAAATAAAGGGAGCAGGCTGCGGATCAAGCGGGTCCAGGGTTTTACCCTTTAGGGCCGGGTGGCCTGGTTCGAAATGGGTAGCTCTGAACACCTGGAAGGGAATATTTCCTGGGTTGGCTGCAGTGCCATCCGGTAACCTGTATTCAAAATTATAGGGGTTCCAGTATTCCCAGACAATTTCTTTTTCGGGGGTAATTTCGATCATGCGCCCGTTAAAACTCGTAAGTACCAGGGTATTGCCGTTTTTCATCCTATATGCGCCGGACATTACCGAGGAATATAAGGAATATTTATCCGGAGCCATATAGCTCCATACCGGGGTTAATGGGCCAAATGCCTCCTTTTCGGTCAATGCATAGGAGCCGTCTGTCGCCGTGGGAAGTTCAATTTCATAAACAGCACTGTAGTTTGCTATGTCGGATATTGCTATTTCGGGATCCGGGGACCTGGCAGCCAACATAGCCGCTATCAGATTGGGATACTTGTTGTCTGGTCCCGGAATATCATTGTTAAAAACCAGCAGGTTGCCGGCACCGGGATATCCTTCCGGGATGAATTTAACGTCGTGCTGATTAAACAGCACATGGTCTTCTTCCGTACCGCGACCATAATTTTGCGGATTACCCCAGCGGTATAATAGATCCCCGCCATGGCCCCAGCGACCGCCAGTATTACCCTTTGCCTCCTGGGTGGTGGTGGAGTGATCAATTATGTATATTTCGTTAAAATACTTAAAACTGATCGCAATCTGGTCTTTCTCCGCATTATAGGAGACGGCATTCCCGTGGGTGATCTCCGAAAATATGTTGTCGGCCGTAAAATTGGTGGTGAACATCCCCATTTGAATTATTTCGTCTACCTGTTCCTGGCTAAGTGGAGGAAAGTCATGGGTAATCCTGGTGTTTAGGTCAAACCTTCTGGGATTCCCGGCCACACTTCCATAATTAGGGCCAGAAGGGTCAAATTCCTGTACCAGATGGTCCCACATATGCCATTCCCATACAATTTCCCCTCCGAATGGTTTTGTGGGTTTGATCTCGATGATTTTATCAGGCCAGATCCCGGCCTTTGAAACGTGCGCGGGATCCATGCCGGCTGCTATAGCTTCCTGGGCGGATTTTACCTCATAGGCAATCGCCAGGACATTCCCATTGGGCATGACCTCGATATCGTGGTGCACCAGTTCTTTCTCATTGGCCATTTCATAATCCCAAAGTAAATTGCCGTCCCAATCGTATTCCCTTATCCTCCCAGCGGCACCACCTGCGGCAAACGTCGGGAAATCCTCATCTCTTTCCAGGCGCACCAGATGGCCATTATCTAGCAGGTATGAGGAAGTGAGGGTACTCAGCTCCCCTTTCCATCGGTGTACTACCATTCCTTCGCGGTCGATCAGGTATGTCTCCGTGCTGTTCGCGGGGTTAAAGAGCACATAGCCGAGAGCTGCTTCTCCGGTATTCAGGATAAGCCCGCGGGGCGCCCTGTTCCCCTGTATACTCCTGGTATCTTCGGGTTTCCACTCACGGGGCCTGGCTAATTCCGCCACCGATTCGGGCTCCGGTTGCTTTTTGCAACAAAGCACAGTCAGGGCCAGGAAGGTCAAGGGTAAATAATAGCTATATTTCATACTACAAGGTGCTGGTTTGGCGTTATTATAAGTACGGTTTACAATGAAAAAGGCCAAAAGCGGCAGGGCGGGATTGAGGCTAGCTAACTTATTAAAAATAAGCGTGCTGTCAAAAGGAATATTTCCTATTTTTCAAAGGTGGTTCTTTATACTAATTGCCCGTGTCATTTCCTCGGAACAGATTACAAATACAAGGAGGACAGTGGTCTTAGATGAACGGGTTGATAAGGGATTCCCGGAGTATTATCACAATATTAACAATTAACCAGGGGTAGTTGCCTTATATTTAACAACTTACGAAAGGAGGACAGGGATGAAGATTAATATGATGCTGCTGATAGGGCTGATTCTTATGGGAACTTTGCTTAAGGCCCAGAGCGGATTACCTATAAAATCAGAAGAAGCGCGTATCGGTTCACTGAATTCGTTAACGGATTTTGCCCTGGAAGCCCAACTGGAACGGGAACTCTCGTCCCGCCCCGAATGGCGTGCCCTAATCGCCAGTAAGAAAATGGCTGTTGGCCTCATAGACCTCAGGGATCCGGGGAATGTTCGCTATGCAGGCGTAAATGGCAACCATATGATGTATGCTGCGAGCCTGCCTAAAATCGCCGTTTTGTTAAGCACCATGGAAGCCGTTGATCAGGGGAAACTCAAAGAAACTCCTGCCCTTAAGAAGGATATGCGGCTGATGATCAGCAAATCGGACAATGCCGCTTCTACCAGGCTGATTGACCGGGTGGGATTTGACCGTATTGAAGCGGTGATGACGGATCCGAAATATGCCTTTTACGATAAACACACCGGTGGAGGCCTCTGGGTGGGCAAACGATATGGGAAAGGCGGAAATACTCACCGCGAACCGCTCAAAAACCTTAGCCATGCCGCAACGGTTGCCCAGGTTTGCCGGTTTTATTATTTACTTGCGCATGGAAAACTCGTAAATGAGATGCGGTCATTACAGATGCTGCGAATTCTGGAAAACCCGGAACTCCACCATAAGTTTGTTAATACCCTGAGCCTGATTGCACCTACTGCCAGGCTCTTTCGTAAATCGGGTACATGGAAAACCTATCATTCGGATTCCATCCTGGTTTGGGGGGAGGAAGACAACCGAAAATACATCCTTGTTGCCCTTGTAGACGACCCAGACGGGGAAAATATCATCCGAAGTTTAGTAAAACCAGTTGAGCAGGTATTGAAAAACAACCTACCTTTGGCAATGAAATAGGACATTGGCCAAGCCAGGGTATGCTCAAAACCATTATCCGGAAAACTTTTGATGTAAGGGAAGGGGAGTTCAGGATTTCCCTGTGGATGCAGGCCTACGTCTTTCTGATAATAGCTGTACTCCTTATTATCAAACCCACCGTAAATGCCATTTTCCTTTCAGAATTGGGGGTCGAACAGCTGCCCTGGGCATTTTTACTTGTCGCTGTTACTGCCATCCTTAGTTCTGTTTTCTACACCAGGACCCTTGCGCGTTTTGCCCTTGACAAGATCATTGCAGCCACACTCTCTGCTTCTATAGTCGTATTTATCCTTCTAGGGCTCCTGTTGAAATTCGGGCTTGTAAGCGGATGGATGTTATATTTCTTCTACGTGTGGGTTGCCATTTACGCCCTCTTATCGGCCTCTCAATTCTGGGTGATGGCCAACCTGGTCTTTAATATTAGGGAAGCAAAACGCCTTTTTGGTTTTATCGGATCAGGGGCTATCATGGGCGGTATCTTTGGGGGTTACCTCACATCGTTGCTTACCCCCCTTATAGGAACGGAATATACACTCTTGCTTGCTGCCCTTCTCTTAACCCCCTGTTATCCCTTGCTTAAAAGGATATGGAGAGCGCGGGTAAGCAAACTTAACACCTTCAAGCAAAAAAAAAGGGTCGCTTCCGGGCAGGAGCTACCCTATAAACTGATCCTTCAATCCAGGCATCTTACACTGATCGCCGCTATTGTAGCCGTTAGCGTGCTGGTTGCCAAACTGGTTGATTACCTTTTCAGCGATTTTGCAGCCGCAGCCATCCCCGACCCCGATGAACTATCTGCATTCTTTGGGTTCTGGTTTTCTACATTTAACCTGCTTTCCCTCACCATACAGCTTTTCCTTACACGGAGGATAGTCGGGATCTGGGGGGTTGGATTTTCCCTGATGCTTTTACCTATTGGCATCTTTGCCGGAACCCTTTTTTTCCTGGTCCTGCCCGAATTGTCGGCCATCCTTGTAGTTAAGGCCATGGATGGCGTTTTAAAACAGTCGGTTCATAAAAGCGCCAATGAACTCCTTGCGCTCCCCTTGCCTTTCGAATTAAAGAACAAGACCAAATCATTTATTGATGTTGTTGTAGACAGCATAGCCACAGGCCTTGCAGGGTTTATACTCATCTTTGTGATTAAGGGGCTTAACCTGCCCTCCTTCTATATCGCCCTGCTGATTTTGTTACTTGTTGGCCTCTGGTTATATTTTGTCTTTGAGGTACGGAAGGAATATTTTCGAACGTACCGCCAGAACCTCGAGTCTTTAACCCTACAGGGGGGAAGAGACAGGAAGAGAAAACTTTCTGAAAAACCATCAGTGGTAAGCGGTATGAGGACAGTTTTCCGCAGTGGAACGGAAGAACAGGTGGTGTACATGCTCGGGAAGCTTATGGAGATCAATGACAAACGGTTTGTTACAGATGTAGAAGAGCTTTTATACCATCCTTCGGTAAAAGTACGTACAGCGGCTATTCAAAACCTGTACTTCCTGAATAGCGATACCATGTCGGCCCAAGTCCCCGGCTTGCTGGAAGCGGGCGATGAAGGACTTACCCTTGCTACCCTGCAGTATATTTTACGGCACGCCGAGAAGAACAGTGGCCTTGTGTACCACACCTATCTCGACCACCATAACCGGCAAATAGCCGAAACCGCGCTTTTTTGCCTGGCACAGGAAGCAAGAGATAACAATGAATTGAAGATTCTTTATAATCTGGAAGAACGGATAAGGATTAAACTGTATGATATTCATGCCTTTGAAGATAAGGCCGGACTTAAACGATTACTGCTGATTGTAGGGGTAGCAAACATTCCGGAATTTTATCCTTTCATCAGGCAACATTTCGGGCACGTGGATCAGGAAGTTGTGACTACGGCTATCGAGGCAGCGGGCCATAGCATGTATCCCGGATTTATAGATGAACTGGTTAACTTCCTTCCCCTGAAGGCCACCCGCAAACCGGCCTCCGCTGCCCTTGAGAATTATGGTAACAGTATGCTCCCCTTGCTCGCGGGTCTGGTGAGCGGCAGAAAGATAGCCATTGAAAGCTGCAGGTTTATTCCACATGTTATGCGGCGCTTCGAATCCCAGGAGGCCATCCGCCACCTTTTTCACCTGCTGGAAGACCCTGATTTGAGTATCAGGCTGGAAGTTATACGCTCCCTGAGCGAGCTCCGGCGTACAAATCCAAAGTTAAAATTTAACCGTGATAAGGTTGTGTCGGTAATCCTTGAGGAATGTAAAATATACCATCAGACGCTTTCTGCCATGCACACACAGATCATCATCTCTTACAGAAACAGGAAAAGAACGGGAAAGCATGTCAGTGAAGAAGAAAAAGACGCCAGGGGTAGCCTGCTGGAACTTCTAGAAAGGCGTTTGGATGCAGGGCTGGAACGTATCTTTAAGTTGTTGGGCTTAAAATTTGCGCAGCATGATGTACAGATCGCGTACGAAGGCCTTCTAAGTAAAAAACATGAGGCACAGGCGAATGCCATTGAATTTTTGGATACTATGCTTTCGGGCGATTTGAAAAGGCGACTGCTTCCAATAATTGAGGAAAGTGCCCTCGATACGTCATCCGAAGAAGTTTTGCAAAAAATCATGCACCGGATTCCCACAGAGAGAGAGTGCTTCGCATTGCTTTTAAACGGGAATGATTACAGGGTAAAGCTTGCCGTACTCTATCTTATAAAACAGCAGGGGGATCCGGGTTATATCTCACTGATTGAAGAATTCGGCGCCAGCGATGATGTTAAAATCCGCACCTTTGCCGGGGAGGCACTGAAAGCATTAGGCAGCTCAGGTTAACCCTGCCGCACAAGTTTATCAATCCTCCCTGCCAGGTACATATGGTCTGTTGCGGAATTCTTGTCCAAAACATTGGTCATCAGAACAACTATATAAGTGCAGTTATCGGGCTGTTCCACAATGGCAACAGAATTCATATAATTGAATACATTCCCCATATACTTACCGCAGGAGGGATTTTTTTCGCGATCGCATTTGTAGAGGCTGCCGGATTTAAAATATACCGCCGCTTCCCGCAGGGTGGGAGATTGGGCATAGCGAATCCGGCGATCTGTCATATACATAAGCCTTTTCATTTCCAGGCTGCTCTCCGGGTCGACTATAGCGCCCTGTTCGAGTTGTACGAGGAATTTCATCAGCCCCAGCGGCGTTCCTATACTGCCTCCTTTGGCGCCAACGTAGGTATTCGCACCGCGGGTAAAGAAATTCCCAAGACGCCATTCATCGGGGCCTATCCCCAGCTCACGAAGGGGTTTGTTCACTACTTCGTTTGCAAGGTCCGTCAGCTCTTTTTTTGGGGTCTGCTTAAAATACGCTGTAGCCTCTTCCGCTGTTAAGTCCGGGTAATGTTCCGCGAAGGCAGCCATAAGCATAACTTCCCTCCAGACAATACTGGCAGCTCCGTTATTGCTTACAGACATCATATGGTCTGTCCACTCGTAAAGTGTAAAAATATCGCCAGGGATTACCTGCCGTTTTACAAGGCTATTTTTCTCTATGTTATAAATAGGGATGGTGTGCTCGTCTGTTAGTCCCCAAACCCCTGCCTGCACCGATTTGTTTTTTAACAGCCCGGTACGCTGCTCCCAAGAGTCGGGGTAAATGCAATCCAGATAGTAAAAAAGGGCATGCAGAACAGCTATTTTACCGACGCTCCCGGGTTGGTAGCCTGCCTTGTGGTTACGTTGGGCGTAGCGTATATTGCCCGGATCGGAAATATCGATCAATGCCAGCGAATAACTTTTGTCCAGACCGCGAAACAGGGTGCTGACCCCGGCCTGAAGCGCTGGGTCTGTATGCAGGATAGCACCAATGCTGTCGCCGGAGCGGGACTGTAAATTCAGGAAAATCTGGTCGTAGGTTTTCAGGGCCCCGGGGGGCAGGGGCGTAGATGAGGATGTAATTTCCCCCTTCTGAATAAGTTCCAACCGCTTCAAACGGCGGATCCCCGTAGTATCATACCCGTCTATGGGGTAAAATGTCATCAAAAGTATGGTTAGAACCAGTGGTATATGAAAAGTAGTTGTCATTTGAGCTGTCTTGAGAGTGAGATAATCCTGCTATCATCAACCTGTGGGGTTATAGATTCAAGGTATTCCGAGCTCAATGCTTTTTTATTTTCCACGAATGGGCGAATCTGGAACAACCAGAGCTTATCGTCCTTAAATCCGAATTCGACGTCGTAAGCCCCCTTGTAGTCTGATCCTGTTTCCCGCGGGATCAGTTCGCGTATTTTAACAGCAAGATCTCTTACCTGTTCCAGGTTGGCAGGTGAAAGTACCCGCTCATTGAATGCTGTAGCCGTCCTTTTTGTTCCGCCTGTCTCGGGCAGCCTGATCATAAAGGGCTCTCTGGCAGGGGCCAGCAGACGGTTCCCGCCGTCGTTCTTTATCAGATAGGTTTCAGCCGCCTGCCCGTCTACCGCACCTCCAGCACCCCGGCTGAACGCGAGAGTAAGGTCATCTGCGCCTCCCGCATTTATACCTTTGGTGATAAGTACACCCGAACAGTCTACGTCCACACTTGGGATTACAAGGATGGAAGGGAACACGTTTTCGGGGTTCAGCAGATATCGTTGCCTCCATTTGAAACTTCGCTCCGTGTAAGGAGAAGCCCAGACATCCCTGATGCCGTTCAGGATTTCATTCCTGTCTGCCACATTAAAAACGGTAAGGTTTAGCCCTGCACCGGTAAAATCCTTGAGATCCTCCATGTTTGTGTCGCTCCGTAAGAAAACTGGCAGCTGTCCAAGCGGCTTCCCCATAATACTTTCGAAGCTTTTTTCCAGTTCTGTCACAAAGCCTTCCTGCAAAGGCATTTTCTTTATCGCATCCCTTAACATCCCGAGTTGTCCAAGCTGGAAGTTCTCCACTTCTGTTTCACCGTTTCCCTGGGATTTCATTGATTCGGCACGGGTAAAAATAGCAGTGAGGAACTGCCAATAAGTTTCCTGCCTGCCGGGCATAGTAAGGTTCATATGATCGCGGAAGATCCCGAATGGTATAACTAATCCTTCAACCACCTGTTCTGGAAAGAGTTTTTTCAGTTGACCCAGGTTGGCTGCTTTCGGGCCGCACAGGATGCCCGAATCCGAGGCGTCTACTTCCCTTAGATTGAGGATGCCATTTTGGTCGAGTCGAATTTTATCCACAGGCACGGCGATCCTGTCTGCGCTTCGCTCTTTTTGTGCAAAAAGTGCTTTTTCCACTGAAGTCATTTGAGCTGCAGGTTTAAGTAAGACATTCCCCTTATTTGAAACAGCATAAAATACATGTTGCCCGTCGTATTTTTTAAGGCTACGCAGGTTCTCATCAGAAATCGCAGCATTTGGGATGCCAAGATTCCTTGCAAGTAACTGAACGTGCGAAACAAGGTTTCCCTCAGCAACGGTTCCAATGCCGGCAACCGGTTTCAGGTCGGAGGGAGATTGTTGAAAAAGGTAAATCTTTTCCGGACTTACATCCATGTCTTCAGAATGGCCTTCAATAACCACAAGTTCGCCCATGGCGTAGCCGGGGTTAAGCCCACGGATGCTGCTCTGGTTAGGAATATCCATTACCCGGTTGGTAATTTTGGATTCGCTGCTAACAAAATTTCCAAGGGACGCTGCGCTTCCTCCAAGGTGCAGGGCAATGGAACCCCGTATCTGGTCGTCTATAAACCCATGTGCAAGCGGTTCGAATGCTGTATAGGACGTTAAGGTTTCCCCGAAGTTTGCCTTTACCAGGGCGGCACTCCATTCTACTGCCGATCTTGCGGCTTCCGCTATCAGGTTCAGGTCATGTAATGGAAGTTCCTCTGTGCCCCACTTAGCCAGACTGCCCAACAATTCCTGCCACTCCCAGATTTCCAGGTAGCCGGATCCTGTTGAAGCCATCCCCAGGAGGCAGATCTTATCCAGCGCTTCAGCCAGGGTGGCTGGCTCCCAAAGAGGCGCATCCTTAAAAAGCATTTCCTCCAGTTGCAGGGAGAGGTCGAGGAGTTGCAGCCGGGCTTCCGGCCTTGCTTCAGTGAGGATTCGGGTCCTGATCTCTAAAAGGAGTTCCGCTCCGAGGCGGATGCGCTCCGAAGGTTTATCAGCAAGGGAAATAGCAGAGGCAGCAGTGGCAATTTCTCCTGCCAGCGGGCCATCCTTTAAAAAATCCTTGCCGGCCAGCCAATTTTTCACATCTGTGGGCCGGTAAAACTCAACCATGGTCCTTAGCAGCTGATCTAATTCTTCCTGCATTTCCTGCGGCATCGAAGTTCGGTGCTCCTGCCTGAAGGAACGAACACTTGATATGTCACTTGCAGCAGGCTGCCCGTGAATCTTCACCCGGAGGTCCATAAAAGGGAGGTAGGCATCTGAAATGGTTTTAGACTGACTTCTTATCCGTTGCGAAAGGTTATTGTCGCCGCTGTGTGGTACAACTTTCAGGGATTGCCTGATCAGGAAAAAATCGGTTTCAAGGAATTGCGGCTGCGCAAGCAACCAATGGTAAAATTCCCTGCCCCAGGAAGTTTCATCTTCACTCTGTATAGCCCCTCGGTAATACCGCGCTTTTCGGAGGATCCAACCGTCGTCTGCCCCTTCCAGATATTTGCCAAGCAGGTATTGCTTCAGGCGCGAATGACGATGGCCGGCATCCCAGAAAGCCTCTTTTTCGGTAGCCGCCAGGATCTGGCCAAGGTAGATGTGATGCTCTTCAGCCAGGCTGAGTACTTCATCTTTGTAACGTGCATGTTGAAGGCCAGGGCCGATCTCCGGCGGACAAGGATCTTTTGGGGCGCGAATACTGCCATCACTGCAGAACCATCTCAGGTCCTTGTACGGCCCGCGGATATCCTGTTTAAATACCCTTACTCTGGCTGCAATATCAGATGCGTCTGACTGCTGCCCCACCGCCGGGGGCAGGAGAAAGCATGCCGTGCAAATAAAAATAATATACTTTTTCATACTAATTTACGCGGTATGGCATCCAGTACCCATGGTAGCGAGGACGGGTCAAAGGTATAAAGGAAAATATTCACAGATACAGGAATTTATACCGGGATTGAATTTTTTCATTTGTGAGTATGGATAGTGGGGCCTATCCCCCATAATGCTTTCGGTCAGGTTAAAACTGTTGAATGTCATTGTACTTTGTTTTGCTTCCCTTTAAATTTATAATTAATTTTAATTATCATTACCGGGGGAAATTTCTAAGAGGATTAACTTCCCGAATACTATCCTAAATCACTGATAATGTCAATTTTACAAGCTTTTGAATACGGAAAACAACACCGCAATATAGCCCATTTTGCCTCTATGGCCCGCATGGCCTCCGTTGATGGAAAAATTAATGCAGATGAGAACGCGCTGCTGCAGCGGGTGGCAGATAAACTTGATATCGGGGACCAGATTCGGGCAGAGGTACTTCAAAATCCTTCGAAATTTCCACTGGAACCAATCAATTCAAGAGAAGAACGCCTCGAACGACTGCATGATTTGTTCAGAATGATCTACGCTGATCATGCTATTGCTGCAGACGAAATTATCCTTATTAAAAAGTACGCCATCGGTCTGGGGTGCCACCCAAAAAAAGCAGAGGACGTGATCCGGAAATCCTTAAAAATATTCGGAGGGAATATAGACCTGGAAGATTACTTAATTTTAATGAACAGGGACTGAATCGGTTCCCGCCGCGTTTCCTATACAGCTTTCTGTATTACTTCAAAAACTTTGCTGCCATCGCATTTTAAAGTTTTTGAGGGAAATTTCAGGATAAGGGCATAATCGTGTGTGGCCATCAGGATGGTCCTTCCCGTTTTGTTGATGTCCTGCAGTACCTTCATGACCTCCACACTGGTCTGTGGATCCAGGTTTCCGGTGGGTTCATCTGCAAGGATAAGTTCGGGGTCGTTCAAAAGGGCACGGGCAATGGCTACCCGTTGTTGTTCGCCTCCGGAAAGCTCATGCGGAAATTTAAAGCCCTTGGTTTTCATCCCAACCTTTTCAAGTACCTCCTGAATCTTGGCATCCATAGCAGCCTGCTCCTTCCAGCCAGTTGCCTTTAAGACAAATTGCAGGTTCCGGTTTATATTCCTGTCTGGCAGCAATTTAAAATCCTGGAATACTATCCCCAGTTTACGCCTCAGGTAAGGGATATCCTTTTCCTTAAGAGTTCTTAGGTCAAAACCTACAATACTCCCGTTGCCCTCCTTCAGGGGCAGGTCGGCATACAAGGTCTTCATAAAACTACTTTTCCCGCTACCTGTCTTCCCGATGAGGTATACAAACTCCCCCTTTTTTACCTCGAGCGAAATGTCATTCAGCACAAGGTTTTCCTGCTGGAAAACAGCAACCTCCTTTAAGTTCAGAATGCTATCACTTTTAGTAGTCATTGTTGATATAAATGTAATAAGTTCCAAAGGTAAACAAGCTTCGGCGGGATAAAAATCTTTTTTTTTGCCATTGTAGCCAGAGCTTTTATGCCACAGTTTCATCCGCTTAACATTCGATAATGGAAGAAATTTAGCGACCGGCAATAAGAGGTGTATACTTCAGGGCACATTTTGACGTTATAAATCCGAATACGAGAGAACATTATGCGAAATCCAGTAACCGCTCTAATAGCATTAGGGTTTTTGGCCATGGCCATAAGTGGCCGGGCGCAGGAATCAAAAGTCCACACCCACGATCAGAAGGAGTACCAGGAAGCCTTATCCCTGTATCATCACAAAC
This sequence comes from uncultured Flavobacteriaceae bacterium, assembly GCA_964434565.1. Classification (GTDB taxonomy): domain Bacteria; phylum Bacteroidota; class Bacteroidia; order Flavobacteriales; family Flavobacteriaceae; genus Zeaxanthinibacter. Next base: position 23,503 of record CAYSVQ010000157.1, read on the forward strand.
AATATCAGGCCGCACAGACGATTTTTTCGAAAGTGAAGCATCAGGCTGCCGACATGGAGACCCGTGCGAACAGCGCTTACTATGAGGCCAATGCCGCCGTGCGCCTTAACCAAATTGGTGCAGACCGCCTGATGGAGGATTTCGTTGAGAAATATCCCACTTCCACTAAAAGGAATTCTGCTTATCTGGATGTGGCCGATTACTATTTCGAGAACGGGAAGTATCCTTACGCAATGAAATGGTATGGGAAGGCAGATCCATCAAGCCTCTCAACCAAGGAAAGGGAACGCTATGATTTTAACATGGGATACGCCATGTATTCTGCAGGTAAGCCCAGCGAAGCGGAAAGCTATCTCAACCGGGTGAGTTCTTCGGATACCTATGGTTCCCAGGCCAAATACTACCTTGGTTTTATAGCATACCAGCAAGACGATTATGCCACGGCCAGCCAGCGTTTCGACCAGATTACAGATCAGCAGGTTTTGAATGAGAACTTATCCTACTACCAGGCCGATTTGAATTTCAAGCAGGGTAATTTTGAAGAAGCTATTGCCCTGGCAAGACAGCAATTGCCAAATGCAGACCGGCAGGAAGTTTCGGAACTCAACAAAATAATTGGAGAGAGCTATTTTAATATGGGCCAGTATGAAACTGCTATCCCTTATCTTGAAGCATATAAGGGGAAACAGGGCAAGTGGAGCAATACGGATTATTACCTGTTGGGGTATTCCTATTACAAGCAAACCGATTATGCCAATGCCATCCAGCAGTTTAACAAGATAATAGGCGGCACGAACAGTGTTTCCCAGAATGCCTACTACCACCTGGCTGAGTGTTACCTGAAACTCGACAAGAAACAGGAGGCGCTGAATGCCTTCCGCAATGCCTCCCAGATGGATTTCAGCCTGGAGATACAACAGGATTCCTATCTTAACTACGCCCGCCTGAGTTACGAGATAGGGAATGCCTATGAAGCGGTCCCCGAAGTGCTGACCAACTATCTAAAACGCTATCCGAACAGTGAACAAAGTGCCGAAATCCAGGAATTGCTTGTAGATTCCTATATCACCTCCAGGAATTTCACCGGAGCCCTGGCACTGCTTGAAGCGAACCGCAATTATGCCAGTGCCGAAACCTACCAGAAGGTAGCCTATTTCCGTGGCCTTGAGTTATTGCAGGAAGCGAATTACGCCGAAGCCCTGGAGTTTTTCAGGAAGTCGCTGGCCAATCCGGCCAACGGATTGTACGAAGCCCAGGCGAGGTATTGGAAAGGCGAATCGGCCTATATGCTCAATCGCTTCGGGGAAGCGCTGGAAGATTTTACAGCTTTCCGTCAACTTCCCGCTGCAGCGCAAACCACTGAATTCGAAAACCTCGACTACCAACTTGGTTATACCTATTTTAAACTGAAGGATTACTCCAATGCCGCTACCCATTTTCAGAATTTTACGCAGAAAAATGGTAGCGGCGAAATGCACCTTGATTCATACGCCCGTCTGGGCGACAGTTATTTTGTAAGCAGCCAATACTGGCCGGCAATGGAAGCCTATAACAAGGTAATTAGTTTGGGAGGACCGGAAAGGGATTATGCCGCCTTCCAAAAGGCCCTGTGTTACGGTTTTGTAGACCGGGAATCTTCCAAAATAGAAGAGCTTGGCAACTTTGTAAGTCGCTACCCGAATTCGAATCTTAAAGACGATTCGCTGTTCGAACTTGGGAATACTTACATTCAGGCCAACCAGGAATCGCAAGGCCTGGCAGCCTATGACAGACTGATAAGGGGGTACCCCGGAAGTACGCTTGTGCCGCGCGCTATGTTGCGGCAGGGGTTGGTACATTACAATGCAGGTCGTAACGAAGATGCATTGGCAAAATTCAAAACGGTGGTCAGGGATCATGCTAAAACACAGGAGGCTATCCAGGCGGTGGCTACCGCGAAACTCATATATGTAGACCTCGGACGGGTAAATGAATATGCCGTCTGGGTTGAAGGCCTCGATTTTGTTGAAGTAACCGATGCCGAACTGGACAATGCCAGTTACGATTCGGCTGCCAAACAACAATTGGAAGGAAAAGCCGAAGCCGCAATCCGTGGGTTCGAAAACTACCTGAATCAGTTCCCCAATGGCCTGCGTAGCCTACAGGCGCATTTTAACCTGGCTCAGTTATATTTTTCAAGAGAAGAAAAGGACAAAGCTTTGCCGCACTATAAGCAGGTGGCGGACAAGGGGAATAATGAATATTCCGAACAGGCCCTAACGCGGATCTGTGAGATTTATATAGCTAATAACGATTACAGTACCGCACTTCCATATCTGGAGCGACTCGAAAGCAGCGCCGAAATCGCCCAGAACAGAACTTTCGCAAGGTCTAATCTGATGAAGGGTTATTACGAAAGGAAGGAGTATTCCAAAACCCTGGAATATGCAGAACAGGTACTGGCTTCGCCTGCCGTTGATTCGAGGATCAAAAGCGATGCCCATATTATGATAGCACGCTCCGCCATGCAGACCGGCAATGAAGAAAGGGCCAGGGAGGCTTATGCCCAGGTACGTGGTATGGCCACTGGGGAGGCGGCTGCAGAAGCATGGTACTATGATGCTTATTTCAAGAATAAGGCGTCAGAGTGGGAGTCTTCCAATGCCTCGGTACAAAAACTGGCCAGGGATTATGCCTCCTATAAGGAATGGGGAGGGAAAGGCCTTATCCTTATGGCAGGGAACTTTTACCAGCTAAAGGATGCCTATCAGGCCACCTATATCCTGGAAAGCGTGATATCAAATTTTGCGCAGTTTCCCGCTATTGTCGCGGAAGCAAGGGAAGAACTGGCGAGGATAAAGGCAAGTGAGGCCAGGAGTAATTCGTCCATTGAGACAGGAACAAATTAACAATAGAGAGACACTATGTACAAGAACTTATTAATCCTCACCGGTATCCTTCTGGTATTTTCTTTTTCGGTTGCCGCCCAGGAAGATACTGATATAGGCACCGAAACAGTTACCGTGGTTAAACCATATAGTCCTACGGTGTCCGATGCTTTCAAGATCAGGCCAGTGCCCCTCATCAACGATTCCATCGTATTGCAAAAAAAGGATATCGAGTACAAGATCTACTCCATACCGGTGGCGTCTACCTTCAGCCCGGCCAAGGGAAAGGCTTCCCCTGTGAAAAAGGCAGAACCCGAAAAACTTTTTAATTCCTATGCATCAGTTGGGTTGGGGAATTTTAATAATGCCGAGGTCGACTTTTATACGAGCAAAGATATTTACCGGGGCAATGAACTTTTGGACTTCGGCCTCAACCACCGCTCATCAAGGGGAGCTATAGAAAGCACCCTGCTCGATGCTGATTACTATAACACCAGGCTTAATACCTCCTATTCGAATCGTAGCAGCGACATGAGCTGGGGCGCCGATGTCGGGCTGAAGCATCAGCTTTACAACTGGTACGGCCTGCCTGAAGATATCTTTGATGAAGCTACCGTTGCCGCCATGGACGAAAAACAGCAGTACTACAGTGCAGAGGCCGGCGCCTATATAGATATGGCGGATACATATTTCTCAAGAGCAGAAGTTCGCTACCGCCGATTCTGGGATGCAGTGGATTCGGGCGAAAACAGGGCAATCTTTGCACCTTCATTCAGTTTCCCGATAAACGAGGAAAGCCTGAACCTGAATCTTAGACTCGATTATGTGGGAGGCAATTTTTCAAATGCCAGTGTCGAAAATGTTCAGAATACTCCTGAGATAAACTACGGTTTGCTGCAGGCAGGCATCAACCCAGCCCTGTTGATAGAACAGGAAGGACTGTCTGTGAACCTTGGGGCCAATATCGTTTATGGACTGGATACGGAAAACGAAGATTCCAACTTCTATATTTATCCGGCCGTTACTGCTTCCTATGCCCTCCTGGAAGAAGCGGCAATTGCTTATGCCGGTGTGGAAGGCGGCCTGGAGCAAAATTCCTACTATGACTATGTCACCGAGAATCCATTTGTTTCCCCCACACTTCAGATTCAGCCTACAGATCGCCAATACGATGCATATATAGGATTGAAAGGGCAGTTGCTTTCAAATGTCAGCTATAATCTGCGCGGCTCCTATAAAGCCGAAAACCGGCGTCCTCTCTTTTTGCTTAACCCCCAGAATACCTTTCGTGATGATGAGAAGGCCTATTTTTATGGCAATTCCTTTGGCATTTTTTATGATGATATCAAAACCCTTGGGATTTTCGGGGAGCTGAACGTTGCCATTAACCGGAATTTCAACCTCGGGGTTAATGCCATCATAAACGACTACAATACCGAAACGGGCAACCCTGCATGGAACCTTCCCAATTTGGAAGGCTCGCTTTTTCTGGATTACCAGATTGGCAGGAAATGGTTCTTCGGATCACAGTTGTTCTTTGTTGGCGAACGGGAAGACCTGAGCAGGGTAGCCGTACAAAAT
>CAYSVQ010000158.1:0-15855 GCA_964434565.1 uncultured Flavobacteriaceae bacterium
GAATAGTTTGTTTTTTGTGTCAATATTCTCCCTGAGCTCCTTTTCCCTTGCCTCCAGGGTTTCCTTTTTTATGTGCAGTTCCTGATTGAGTTTCTTCTGAATTTTCTGGCCACGGTGCACGAGCAGGGTTACCACTATAAAAATCAGGAGTGCAGCCAGGGTGAAGTTTACATAGCGTTCCTGTTTTGCAAGCGCCTTGTCATTTTCTATTATCAGTTCATGTTTCTGCTTATCGTATTCCATTTTGGTCTTCAGCATGGAAAGGCTTTTCCTGTTTTCGTTCCTGCTAAGCGTATCCGAGAGTTTCTGGAAGAGTTCGTGGTATTCAAGGGCCTTTTTAAAATCCCCTTTATTCTTGTTGATATTAAAGAGTGTTTTGGCGCATTTCTGTGTGCCTTCCATAAACTGGATCCGGTTAGTTATGTCGAAGGCCTGCAGCGCATATTTTTCCGAAAGACTGTCTGCTTGCATCCCCAGATAGGCTTCGGCAATCCCGTTGAAAAGATCAATTTTAGAGCGGTTGTCATCCAGGTTTTTATGGAGCATCTCACTTTGGTTATACCAATAAAGTGCCCACTTGTAATTGTGTTGCTTCAAATATACTTTTCCTTTAATTTCATAGGAAAAGGCAAGCCAGTCGTCGATCTTTTGTTTTTCAAAAATGGAAATACTTTTATTAATATTGAACATGGCGTAATCCAGGTTCCCCATATCTGCGTACACGGAAGCCAGGTTACTCAGGGTTTCGGCGATGTAAACCTGATTCCCCACTTCTGTATTGATCTGCATTACTTTTTTAAAGAAGGCAAGTGACTGGTCATAATCTTTTTGAGAGGCGTAGAGGTTTGCAATATTCTCATTCATGATGGATAGCATCTCCTTATGGTCTGTTTCCACTGCGAGTGCAATCCCGTCAAGATAGCCGCTGAGTGCTCTGGCATAGTCACCCATGTAGGCATATTCCCCGGCAAGATTATTAAGGTTTCGCAGCATAAGTCCCATATTACCTATGTTTTCTGCGATCTCAAGAGCGTGTTTATAAAAGTTTATTGCCTTGGTAAGTTCGCCTTTGTCTGAGAAGTAATCGCCCAGGCGAGTAAGCGACAGGCTTTCGCCTTTCCGATACCCCGATTTTTTACTGAATTCCAACGCCTGTTCCGCGAGCAGGATGAGGCTGTCTGCCCGGTAAAACCGCATATGGTTTCCAAGGTCGATCAGCAGGTCTATATAGATGGAATCTTGTTGATAATTTGTATTTTCTGCCCGCAGGCTGTTGATCTTTTCCTTTATTAGTTCCTTTTGGTCCAGCTGGGCATAGGAGGTGCCCATAAAGCCAACCATAAACAGCGGCAAGGCTAAGTATTTTAGCAATGGCTTCAGGTTGTGGAAGAGGATGTTGGCTGGGAGCATAAACCTCAATACTAATAAGCTACTAAAAATATGGACAGCACGGCATGTGTGCTAATTAATGTTGTGAAATGTGAGAATTTGTGTGTTTTATCGTGATAAAAGTGTATTTAGCCGATAATCTATACTAAGTAGGGCAAGTCCTTGCCGGAATTATATGAAGGGCGAATCCTACAACAGAAACAATTACCAAAAAAATATTGGGATTTTTCTTTTGAGGCAATGGATAAAATAAAGTACCTTTGCGACCGCTCGTGAGCGCCTGATACCGGATGGTTGAAGATGAGAGCCAGCCAGGTTTCCGGATGACGCGGGCCTAATTATATGGTGGTTGTAGCTCAGTTGGTTAGAGCGCTGGATTGTGGTTCCAGAGGTCGCCGGTTCGAGCCCGGTCTTCCACCCCAAGGTATGTTTAAAGTTCTGCAGTCCGCTGCGGAACTTTTTTATTTTACAGCCAGATTGAGGAATCATCCACCTACTTTGGCTGCTGACAGGCCGCTTTACTGCTATTTATATGCAGTGGAAGGATTTAACTATAACCGGGGTGGGGATAGGTAACCCCAGGTTGGAGTGGATTTGGTTGTAAGTGTATTTGCGTAAATGGAGGCATGCTCAAACTTTGAACTTTGAGTGCAAATAGCTATCCCAGGCCGCTTTACTGCTATTTATATGCAGTGAAAGGATTTAACTTTAACTGGGGTGGGGATTTGTATCCCCTTCACTGAGCGTTGCTTTTGACTTTAAAACAGGCTCCAGAATGAGAAATGAATTGCCTGCAGGATTTTTATTTGCCCAGGAGAACAAACACTTAAACCGCTACCTTGAACCTTGAACGTTGAACTTTGAGCCTAGTACCTCCCGTTACCTGCTCACCTTGTCAACCATCACCCGGGTCTCACGATTGGCAAGCTCCCAGGCAGTATAAAAAATCAGTTGAGACCGCTTTGCCAGCAGATCGTAATTTATTTTATCGGGTGTGTCACTGGGCCTGTGGTAGTCTTCATGTGTCCCGTTAAAGTAAAAAATTATCGGGATGTTATTTTTGGCGAAATTATAATGGTCGCTCCTGTAATAAAATCGGTTGGGATCGTTTTCGTCATTGTAAGTATAATCGAGATCAAGTCGGGTATACTTCTCATTTACGGATTCTGAAAGCTGGTGCAGTTCTGTACTCAATTTATCGGAACCTATAAGGTAAATATATTCGCCACTACCTTCTCTTTTGGGGTCTGTACGACCTATCATGTCTATATTCAGGTTGGCCACAGTGGCTTGCAGCGGAAATATAGGGGCAAAGTCTGTATAGTATAAAGATCCCAGCAGGCCCTTCTCTTCGCCTGTTACGTGGAGGAATACAACCGATCTTTCCGGGCCCTGGCCGGCCTCAGCGGCTAATTTAAAAGCTTCGGCGATCTCGAGCATGGCGACAGAACCCGAACCGTCATCGTCGGCACCGTTATTTATTTGGCCATCATCCGTAATTCCGATATGATCCAGATGGGAGGAAATAATAATATATTCATCCGGTTTCACAGACCCCTTCACGTAAGCGACCACATTCTCTGAATCTATTGTCTCATTATTGCTGTTAATTTCAAAAGTGATTGGAACAGCCAGTTGCCTGGCGGTAACGGTTGATTCGAACTCCGGGAATAAATCAAGTGCAACATTTTCCTGCAGGAGAACAAGTGCCGGGTCATTGCCATCATTTTTCAGGGTCATCTGGCCATCATTGTTATTGGCAAGGAAGTCGAAAGCCCTTAAATATCGCTGATAGTTCGAATTATCAATGTAGAGAATTGCCCGCGCACCTTTGCCTACCAGGATCTGAGCTTTCTTTTCTACGGATTCCGACAGATCACTCCATACAGAACTATCGCTGTTTCCTGAAATCACATAGGTCCCGTCCCGCTTCATGGGCTCTCCAGCTTTTATCAATACAACCTTACCCTCAACATCCAGGTCCTTGTAATCCGAATATGCGCTGTCTTCTATCCCATATCCGGCATAGATAACTTCATCAAATTCTCCCTGCATTGAAGAAAATGTAAGAAAGTCTTCCCCCAGGTTATACGGTTTTCCGCTAATACTTAATGTCCCACTGGGTAGTTTTGCTATTTCCAGCGGCACTTTCTGAAGGTATTCGCCACCTTCCCCGGCGCCCGGCACCCCTAGTTTCCTGTATTCCGTACGGAGGTATTCCACTGCCTTTTTCTGTCCGGAAGTTCCGGTCTCGCGGCCTTCAAAGTCGTCCGAGGCATAAATATATAAATGCTCTTTCAGCTCGCTTTCCGTTATACTTGAAGCATATGCCGAAGGCCCTTGCTGCTGTTCGCCCCCGGCGGAAGCGGTTTGTTTCTGAGTGGCGTTGCACGCTATAACCAAAAGCAGGGACGCAAGCAGGGTATTTTTCATTAGGTTCCGTTTAAGAATTAAAAATTCCCCAAAAATAAGGAAAAGATTATGAACAATCCCTGCACTTTTCACACCGTTTAATTTGTTCTCCGTTGCTCTTTAAAATTGCGATTTGTCGCTCACCGAAAAGAAGTGTAATTTGCAGGAATAAATATGTGCTATGGAGGTAAACTGGGAAGGGGTTATGCCCGCCATGACTACTGCATTTACAGCTGATGACCAACTTGATTTGGATACCCTGGGAATTAACCTCCGGGCTCAGGTGAATGCGGGGGTAAGCGGCATTATTTTAGGCGGTACCCTTGGCGAAGCAAGTACGCTGAGTGAAGAAGAAAAGGGAACCCTGGTGCAATACGCAGTAGCGATGCTCAAAGGGAGCGTACCTGTTATCTGTAATATAGCCGAACAGGCCACCACCGACGCCATCCGGGCTGCCCAACTGGCAGAAAAACAGGGAGCACAGGGACTCATGCTTTTGCCGCCCATGAGATACAAGGCAACAGACAGGGAAGTTATTGCCTATTTCGAAACAATTGCCAGGGAGACTTCCCTGCCAATTATGATCTACAATAATCCCGTAGATTACCGTATAGAGGTTACGCCAGACATGTTTGAAGAGCTCCTGCAGCATAATAACATACAGGCGGTTAAGGAATCTACCCGTGATATTACAAATATCCACAGACTTATAAACCGATTTGGAGACCGTCTGCGAATCCTGTGTGGGGTCGATACCCTGGCACTTGAGAGTTTAATGATGGGGGCCCATGGTTGGGTGGCCGGCCTGGTGTGTGCCTTTCCGGCAGAAACCGTGGCGATTTACAACCTGGCACTGGAGGGTAGGGTTCGGGAAGCCCTTATAATCTACCGCTGGTTTATGCCTTTGCTGGAATTGGACCTTAGTCCGCAGCTGGTACAGAATATAAAACTGGCCGAAACAGCGACTGGCCTGGGATCGGAATTTGTTCGTCTGCCGCGTTTGCCCCTTCAGGGGAAAGAACGTCAGGATGTACTCCACCTGCTTGAAGACAGGCTCAGGAACAGGCCTGAACTCCCCGATTTCCGTAAACTGAAGGCCCAGAATCATTAATCTTAAAACTAAATTGTACCATGATTACAGGAAAAAATTATATCGGCAAACATTTGAAAGCCAATGGCACTAAAACATACAGAACCTTTAACCCCCAGTTGAACCTGGAGAATGACGTGCTGTTTTATGAGGCCACTGCCGAAGAAATTAATGAGGCTGTGTCCCTGGCAAATGAAGCATTTATTACATACAAACAAAAATCAGGTCTTGAAAAGGCCAAGTTCCTCAGAGCCATTGCTGATGAAATACATGCTCTGGGTGATGAACTTATCAATATGTATTGTACTGAAAGTGGCCTCCCCCAGGGGAGGGCCTCCGGAGAGCGGGGCCGTACCGAGGGACAACTACGTGCATTTGCCGACATGCTGGAAGAGGGTTCCTGGTCAGGGGCAATCATAGATACCGCGCAGCCGGACCGGGAACCGATGCCCAGACCCGATCTCAGAAAAATGATGCTTCCTTTGGGCCCGGTAGTTGTTTTCGGAGCAAGTAATTTTCCTTTTGCGTTCTCTACGGCAGGTGGGGATACGGCAAGTGCATTGGCCGCCGGTTGCCCCGTGTTGTTAAAAAGCCATCCAATGCATGCGGGAACCAGTGAAATGGTGGCTTCCGCCATTATGAAGGCAGCAGATCGCACAGGTATGCCCAATGGGGTATTTTCCCACCTGAACAGCAGTGGGGTTGAAGTGGGCAGCCGGCTCGTGCAACATGATGGTATTGCAGCGGTAGGGTTTACCGGAAGCCTGAAAGGAGGAAGGGCCTTATATGACCTGGCCGCTAAACGGAATACCCCTATCCCTGTATTCGCGGAAATGGGAAGCGTAAATCCGGTGGTATTGCTGCCCGGTGCACTTGAAAAGGAGGGTGCTGCCTGGGCTAAAAAATATGCAGGCTCCATTACACTGGGAGGCGGGCAGTTTTGTACCAACCCTGGCTTGCTGCTAGGCATTGCTGGGAAACAATTAGAAGGATTCGCGGAAAAGTTATCGGAAGAAATCCTGTCTGTTACCCCTTCAAGCATGTTGCATCCCAATATTAAAAGGGCATTTGAACAGGGCAAACAAAATGCGGTAGGGCAGGAGGATACCCGTATCCTGGCATCCTATACTACCGAAGTGGCGGCAAACTACGGCCAACAGCTGGTACTTACAGTAAAGGGGACTACCTTTCTTCAAAATAACTCCCTGCATCAGGAAGTTTTCGGCCCGTATGCCCTGTTGGTTGAGTGTAGTGACCGGGAAGAACTCGAAACTGTAATTCTGCGACTGGAAGGGCAACTTACCGGGACAATCATTGGAGACCCTACTGAACTACCCGAATACAAGAAGATCATAATTGCTTTACAAGGAAGGGTAGGCCGACTCATTTTCAACGGGGTGCCTACCGGAGTGGAAGTAGCCCCTGCAATGCAGCACGGGGGCCCTTACCCCGCTACTACAGACAGTCGGTTTACTTCGGTGGGTCTTGATGCAATTTTACGATGGGTTCGACCTGTTTGCTTTCAGGATTGTCTGGATGCCCTCCTGCCTGATGCCCTTAAAAATGCAAATCCCCTTGGTATTCAGCGTATGGTGGATGGAAAACCCGGCAATTCCCCAATTTAAAGCTGAATATGGCAATACACCAATTTCAATGCATAGACGGCCATTGCTGCGGCAACCCTGTCCGTGTGGTGGCAAAGGGCGGTCCCCAACTGCATGGGAACAGTATGAGCGAAAGGCGGCAGCACTTCGTTAGGGAATACGATTGGATCCGCCGCGGGTTGATGTTCGAACCCAGAGGGCATGATATGATGAGCGGGAGCATCTTTTATCCGCCCATAGACCCCGCCAATGATGCCGCTATTCTGTTTATTGAAACGAGCGGCTGCCTGCCCATGTGTGGCCACGGGACTATTGGCAGCATTACCATTGCCATCCAGGAAGGCCTGATAAGGCCGCGAAATGCCGGAACAGTTCGCCTGGAAACACCGGCCGGACTTATTCTTGTACAGTATGAACAGGAAGGGGCCAAGGTTTCCTGGGTCCGGTTTATCAATGTTCCTTCCTTTCTGGCCGCTTCGGAACTTCGCATTGAAAGCGATATTCTGGGGGAACTGCTGTTTGACGTTGCCTACGGAGGTAATTTTTACGCGATTATAGATCCACAGGAGAACTTTTCAGGAATACAGGACCTTACCGCCTCCCGTCTCGTGCAATGCAGCCAGGAGATCCGCAGGAAAATGAATGATGCCTATCCAGGCAGGTTTGTCCATCCGCTCGACCCCTCCATCAGAGATATCAGCCACCTCCTATGGACCGGTATCCCCCTGGCTCCGGGTGCCACCGCAAGGAATGCCGTGTTCTACGGGGAAAATGCAATAGACCGTTCACCGTGCGGCACCGGTACTTCCGCCCGTATGGCCCAGTGGCACGCCAAAGGGAAACTCCGCAAGGGTGAGGATTTTGTACATGAGAGTTATATTGGTTCCCGCTTTACGGGCAGGATCGAAAAGCTTACCACCCTGGGCCCTAATGAAGCCATTGTCCCCAGTATACAAGGCTGGGCGAAGATCTTTGGGCATAATACCCTCACCATTGACGAAGATGATCCTTTTGCCCAAGGATTCCAGGTTATCTAATTAATCAGGGGAGCTTTATCCAACTGCATCTTCCTTTACCTCGTTACGGGTTAAAAAAAAATTCGGCCATACCAAACCCCTGAAAACATTTTCCGTAGGTAGTCATAAATAATATAATGATCCCTTCGAGAATCTGTAATGAAAAAGCATTGCTGTTGACGACACTCCCAATAACCGAAGGCGAACTCCTTCGTCTTACTGATCTGCCGAAAACACCTGGCAACCCTCGCTTTTATGCAATACCCCTTAAGGTTAAAAACCTTCTTATATGTATGCTGTCATTAGCCTGCTTCACATGTTCATACGCTCATGAAATTAAGGGCAGGGTAGTAGCCGCGGATCAGTCCCCGCTGGCAGGGGTAGGGATTTATAACCAGAATACCACCCGTTACACTTACTCCTCAGAATCCGGATATTTCGAAGTAAAGGATGTAAACCTGAAAGACACCCTTCGCTTCTATAGCCTTGGTTACAGCATATTGGAGGTTCAGATAGGAGCGGAGGAGTTGAATGCTTCCATACAAATTATACTCCATGAATCTGCTGTAGCCCTGGACCAGGTGGTCCTTACGTCCAAAGTGAACTCGTTGACGCAATTGCTGGCTGTTGACCTTTCGACCCAAGCCGTGAAATCGTCTCAGGAGATTCTCAAGAAAGTACTGGGCTTACTTATAGGGCAGCATGCCGGCGGGGGAAAAGCCGAGCAGCTCTTTCTCAGGGGTTTCGATATTGACCACGGCACCGATCTGGCCCTGCACGTAGACGACCTTCCGGTAAATATGGTATCCCACGCCCACGGGCAGGGGTATTCGGACCTGCATTTTCTTATCCCTGAAACCATTGAAAGTATCGATTTTGGAAAAGGCCCGTATTATGCAGATAAAGGGAATTTTGCCACTGCGGGTTATGTAAAATTAAAAACAAAAAGGACACTGCAGGATAATCTTATCTCCCTGGAAGCCGGACAGTTCAATACCGTCCGTTTTCTAAATATGTCCAAACTGCTGGAAGGAGATCAGAGGAACGCTTACCTCGCTTCCGAAGTACTCCTAACCGATGGCGTCTTCGAATCGCCTCAGAATTTTAACCGGCTGAACCTAATGGGGCGTTACACTTTCAGTAACAATGCAGATCAGCAATTAAGTTTGTCCATGTCGCATTTTCAAAGTAAATGGGATGCTTCAGGGCAGATACCCCAAAGAGCAGTAAGGCAAGGAATTATAAATAGGTTCGGTGCAATAGATAATACGGAAGGGGGTACTACGAGCCGTTCTAATATCTGGATAGACCATATCAAAGAACCTGATAACCACAGTTCCTTGCACTCCTCGGCGTACCTCGCTCTATATGATTTTGAATTGTTTTCTAATTTTACCTTTTTTCTGGAAGACCCGCTAAATGGCGATCAGATTCGCCAAAGTGAATCGCGCCTGCTGCTGGGCGGGCAAACCAGCTACCGCAGGAGGTACCATCCAAGTGGTGCCGACGACCACCTTGACCTTAATGCAGGGGTAGGATTCCGCTACGATGATGCCAACCGGGTTGAACTCTCAAGGACGAGGAACAGGAAGGAACTATTGGAGCGCCTTGCCTACGGAAATGTTGATGAACTAAATACTTTCGGCTTCGCCCAGGCGACCTTCCGTAGCGGTAAATGGACCCTGAACCCTGGTCTCCGCCTTGACTATTTCCGTTTCGATTAACAGGATTTGTTGTCTGAAACCCATTTCAACCGTGGTGAAAGCAAGTTTTTCCTGGCACCCAAACTAAATCTGATATATGATGCCTCCCCAAAACTACAATGGTTTGCCAAAACCGGGATGGGTTTTCATTCAAATGATACCCGGGTAGTGATCGCCACTAATGGAAGGGATATTCTTCCGGCAGCCCATGGAACCGACCTGGGTTTGGTTTTTAAACCCAAAGGCAAGATCGTCCTGAATGCTGCTCTCTGTGCCTTGTGGCTCGAACAGGAATTTGTGTATGTTGGCGATGCCGCGATCGTTGAGCCCAGTGGAAAGACACGAAGGCTGGGAATAGACCTCGGATTGCGGTACGATCTTACCAACTGGCTGTACTTGAAAGCCAATATCAATTATACGTATGCGCGAAGCTCGGAGGAGCCTTAAGGACCGGATTATATCCCGTTGGCTCCGGACCTGACTTCGGCCGGAGGGATTGCGGTAAAAGGCCTTGGGGGTTTTTACGGGGGGATTCAATACCGATATGTAAAAGACAGGCCGGCCAATGAAGACAATTCCATTAACGCCGAGGGTTTTTTTGTGACCGACCTTAACCTGGATTACAGGATCAGCAACTGGTCTGTTGGGATTATTGTGGAAAACCTGTTTGACACGGAATGGAAAGAGACCCAATTCGCTACTGAAAGCCGACTTATGAACGACGCGGGACCTGTGGAGGAAATCCATTTTACGCCCGGAACCCCCTTCTTCGTTCGGGGTAAGATCTCCGTAAACTTTTAGCGCGTCAGAATGTTTAATGGACAGTTGCATTACGCTGGTAATACCTGCTAAGAAGCAGGTAAATTACCCCGCAAAACAACCAGGCCGGAAGGGTCACAAAGGAGAGGAATATATCGAATTGTACGGAAATGAAATAGAACAGACCGAAACTTGCAACCCAGGCGATTAATACTGCCCGGTTGTAGGGGAGGCCGGCTTTTTCGGCATAATTCGTACTAATTCCTGCTTTTTTACCTAAAAAATGCTCGAAAACGATTACGGCTCCTATGGGTGCAAGGATAAATCCGTATAGGGCAACAAAGTCCAGAAGTTTCATGGCGAAAGCGGGAAATAACCCGGCGATGGTAGCAAGCGAACCGGCAAGAATAGTCACCCAAAAAGTGGAGGCCTTAGGTAAAATTGCCTGAAATGCGAGTCCGGCTCTGTATATGGTCGGGTTGGCGGTCGTCCACCCTGCCAGGACCACGGCGATGATTCCGAAGATCCCAATGGCGTTATAAGCCATGGGCCCCGGGGCTACAGTTGGCGCTTCTCCTGCAGCAAGGAAGGCCTGGGCTTCAGGTGATTTCAGGTATACTGCATATAATAGGGCAGCGGCAATCCAGGCCATATAATGGCCCACATACATCCCTGCAGCTGTGGTCCACCCCGAAGAGGCACTTTTTGCGAAGCGGAAAACGGAGAGGTCAGACATCCCCACGTGCATGGCGGCATTGGCAAACCAGGACCAGATAACCACATGCCAGAAGGTGTATTTGATTTGTCCGGGAAAGGGTTCCGATCCCTCGCCCCAGACCGCCCAGAATTCGGAGAAACTAGTTACATCCAACTGTTTCAGCGCAACAATACCACAAGCCAGGAAGGCCAGTACGATAACGGGCGACATCCAGTTGGCGGCTTTCGATACCATATCGTATCCTTTGGATGCGATCAGGGCGATGCAGGCACCAATGGCGAGTACCACAACTACCCAGGTGATGCTGTTTGGCATGGTATCGGTAAGTTTCGGCATTTCCATATCAAAGGGGATCCCTACGGCGGTAGCAGATACAGTGATCATGGCCCCGGCCAGAAAGCAAAAGAGGATGCCATTGGCGAGGTTATATCCGATAACCAGTTTTTTACCGCAGATCTTTTCCAGCTGGTAATAAAGCGTCAGCCGGTATTTTACCGCTATTTCAGCAGTGAGGAAACGCCAGCTAAACACGGCCAGCAGGTTGCCAAGCAGCAACCCTATGAGCAGATCAAAGGCACTTACACCGGTAGTAAGGAAAAGCGGCCCGATCACAAACTCGGTTCCTGCCGCGTGTTCCCCGGCATACATCCCCAAAAAGCTTTTCCAGCTTTTAAGTTTGGATTGGGGAACAGGCTCCCTTTCAAATTCGCCTCCTGCAAGTTCTTCAATTTCCTCTTCAATATTGTATTGAGACATGTTGATGGATATTATCTGGTTATAAGGTGGGAAGGGAGATCCTGTACGGTTTCACAGCAAAGTTGTTCCATAACCTGTCGGAACTGTATTTTCAACATCGAAATTGTATGGTCGCCCCCTCTGCGGCCCAATGCGCCAACCCCGTACATAAAAGACCGCCCCATAAATGTAAAGGCGGCACCTGAGGCAATAGCCCTTGCAACATCAGGGCCCGAACGAAGTCCGCTGTCTACCATTATTTCCAGTTGATCCCCGTATTTTTCAGCCAGGCTGGTGAGGGATTTTATGGTAGACTCCCCCGCATCCAGCTGCCTGCCACCATGGTTGGAAACAATGATGCCGTCAAAACCCAGACGTATGGCTTCCCTGGTATCCCATTCCGAAGCCACTCCCTTTAAAACCAGCTTGCCTTTCCATTGATCCCTGATAGGTTTGATGCGTTCTTCATTTAGTTTTCCGGAAAAGGTTTTATCCATAAACTGTCCCAATTGTCTCAAATTTAATCCCTCAGGGGTATAAGGTTTAAGGGTTTCGAAAGTAGGCTGTCCGAATTTTAAAGTATTATAGGCCCATTGTGGCCTGCCTAAGATCTGCAGAATGTTTCTGGCCGACATTTTAGGGGGCAGTGCCAGGCCATTCCGGAAATCCCTGGGCCGGTATCCAAAAGTAGGAACATCGCAAAGCAGCACGAGTACCGGACACTGGGCGGCAGCTGCACGGTTGATAATGTCTTTACGAACTGTTTCATCCACCGGATTGTACAATTGAAACCACGCGCGCCCCTCAGTGAGTTCGCTCGCCCGTTCAATATTCATGGTAGTAACCGTACTAAGGATAAAGGGAATGTTGTGCTGAAATGCAGCCTTAGCCAGTATCTCCGGCGAATTGGGCCACATAAGGCCCTGAAGCCCTACGGGGGCAATACCGAAAGGGGCATCGTAGTCGTAACCAAAAAGCCTTGTTTTTGTTTCTGCACCTTTATAATTCCGGATGTATCGAGGTTGTAATTGCACTTCGCGCAACTCGGCCGTATTGCGGTGCAGGTTTATATCTTCATTGCAGCCTCCATCGAGGTATTCAAAGGCAAAACCGGGCATGCGCTTTTTAGCCTTTTTCCTTAAAAATTCAACAGAGGGGTACATTGGGTTGAAGGGCATAGGGCTAGTTTAATATTTTAGGGACATGTTTCCGCATCGCATAATTCTCTTTCAGGAATTCTGAACTAAGCTGTTTGCCGGAAATGGCAATAGCCGCCCCGAGGGCCGAACCCAGCGATGCTTTGGTGGTGCGCAGTTTCATAGATGGCAGTGCCTGTGCCAGGAATTCCAGGAAGATGGGGTTATCCGTAAAGCCCCCGTCTATATACAGCCTCTTAATGTGCGATTGCCCAATCGATCTGCGAATGCCCGTGGCCTGCAGGGCAACCAGTTCGTACATCAGCTGATGGTAGGCCGTTTCAAAGTCGGGGTGGCTCAAAAGAGATTTTGCCGGGGCTCCTTTGGCTTCCAGACTCTTCCATGCAAACATCGGGCGGAAATCGGATGTGATTTTCTTATGGATTTCGGCCTGGTACACAACGGTTTTATGATGGTCCGGGGAGACTTTGTATTTTTCCGCCAATTCTTTTACTTGCAGGGTATACTCATTTCCGAGGAAAAGGCGGGCAGCCCTTACCGGCTGACCATTGATGCGCATATAATTAATACAATTTTCCTGTACATCCTCTTCAGATAAAGGGCTATCCGCAAATGGGTTAAGGGCAATGCTCCAGGTCCCGGTAGACAGCAATATAAAGCGCTTTTTAAGGCTGCGAATATAAGGGATCAGAGCTGCCGAACTGTCGTGTATTCCCACCCCCACGCGGATGCGTCTTTTCTCAGGGTAGGTCATGTTAATGCTTGTTTCAGCGGAGGCTACCGGGGGCAGGAGGGCATCGATTCCTTCGCCGTTTACCCAGCGATGATAGTCTTTCCGACTGTAGTCCCAGAGTGCGGTATGGCAGCCTATGCTGGTATATTCGCTGAGCGGGACACCGGTAAACAGGTAACTAAGGTACTGTGGCAGGTGAAGCGAATACCTGATCTTGCTGAAGATTTCCGGTTTCCGGTGTTTAAGCCAGTAAAGCTGCATCCCTGAATTAAGCATCCCGGCGTTGGAGGTGCCTGTGGTACTGCAGAACAATTTTTCCGGGCCGTATAAAGTATAAAATGTTTTCTGCAATTCAGGATCGTAGGGTTTCGTATAATTGTACAGCGGAGCAAGGGGGCGGCCATGCTGGTCAAGATGCACAAGGCTGGCACCATAGGAGGAGAAATTAATAGCTTCTATAGTGTGTTTGTTGCTGTTCAGGATTCCGTCGAAGGTTTTCCTAAGCCAATCCAGCAGGGCATCGAGGTTTTCGGTCGGATAGCCATCTTCGTCGGAGGTTTCCGGGATCTGGGTATATTCCCGGTAGACTTCCTTAAATGCTCTGTTGAACAGGAAAAATTTCTTGTTGGTTTTCCCTATATCGAATATGGCGGTCAATTGCTCTTTCATGAACTGCCTATAAACCTGTTGCTCTTGATTTGCTGCCCCTGGCATCAATAAGTTTTTTTCGAACTTCCAGGCTTCGGTAGGTTTTCAGTGGATTTAAGGCCGCCCCATGGGCAAGTCGTGCTTTCTGTATCAAGGGCCGTACATCATTACGGTAGGCTTCCTGCAACAGTTCCTGGCAAAGTACAACATCGTTGGCTTGCTGGGCGTTTTTCAAATCCTGCTGATTTACCAGCAGGGCCCTTGTATAGGCTTCCTGTATGGCTTCAAGCGATTGGAGGAGGTCTTCCAGCGGGTCTTTAATATTATGGCTGGCATCGATCATCCAGGCGGGGTATGGGTTATTTGGGTTGTTGGCCATTCCGAAGACCAGCTCATTAAAAATCAGGAACAAGGCATAAGGCTTTACACTGCCAACCGTAAGGTCGTCATCCCCGTACTTGCTATCGTTGAAATGGAAGCCACCGAGTTTTCCCTTCATCATCAGGGTTGCCACGATCTGCTCTATATTTGAATTGGGAAGATGGTGCCCCAGGTCAACCAGGGTGTATGCCTTTTCCCCGCATTCGTTGGCCAGCATAAAAGAAGTACCCCAGTCCTGTATTACGGTACTGTAATAATTTGGCTCATAGGGTTTGTACTCGATAAAGAGTTTCCAATCGGCAGGTAACTCGCTGTAAATGGATTTCAGGCTGTCGGTGGTATGCTTCAGTGCCGTCTGGAAATTGCACTGCCCCGGGAAATTAGTCCCGTCCGCTAACCATACTGTGAGGCTTTTGGAACCCAGCTTTTCCCCGATTTTTATGACCGCAGTATTATGTTCAATAGCCTGTTCACGTACCGCTGAGGAAAGTGCGCTCAGGGAACCATGCCGGTAGGTTTCCACCGCTCCTTTAGGGTCCTGGAAGGTATTGGAATTCATGGCATCGAATACCAACCCTTGGGAGGCGGCCAGTTCCCGGATGGCAGCATAGTCTTCTGGGATGTCCCAGGGGATGTGCAGCGAAATGGCGCCTGCCGTGTTGGTGAGGGCATGCAACAACCCCACATCCGCGATTTTTTGCTCCAGGCTGGCGGGTTCTCCCGGAAAGGTAAAGCGTCCGAAACGGGTGCCCCCGGCACCAAGCGCCCAACTTGGGATGGCTACCTGGAATTCGGCCAGTCTTTGGATCAGTTGCGCAACATCAACCCCCTGTTGTTCCAATTGATTCGCAAGGTGGTTGTACTGATACTCATGGGTGGTCAGTGTTTTTTTATTTTCCTCCCCAATCTGATCTTTGGTTATTTCCATCTGTTTACATATAATTTAGGTCCGTACCTCCTTCATTCAGCCCCCGGGTATATCCTCAACGTACAAAAGCATTGGCCATGCCTCCATCCACATTAACAATATTACCGGTGGTCTTGTCGAGCAGGCCAACCAGGGCGAACACTCCGTTGGCAATATCCTCCGGATAGATAATCTCGTTCATCAGGTTTCTTTTGGCATAAAAGGCAGGAAGTTCTTTTACGGAAATGCCATACGCCTTTGCACGGCCCTCCGCCCATTCGCCTTCCCATATTTTACTTCCCACGATCACGCCATCGGGATTCACAATGTTTACGCGAATTTTCTCAGGACCCAATTCTGCTGCAAGTAGCCTGGCCATATGCTGCTGCGCAGCCTTGGCTGTACCATAGCCTACATTGTTGGGTCCGGCTACCAGGCCATTTTTACTGGCAATACTTACGAAATCCCCCCCAAGGCCCTGGCTTCTCAGGATGCCCACTGCCTGCCTGGCGAGTTCAAATTGCCCCTTCACCAATACGTCTTGCAGCAAATCCCAATCGGCTTCCGAAGTTTCCTCCAGTGGTTTGGAGATGGCCAGGCCGG
>CAYSVQ010000159.1:0-15531 GCA_964434565.1 uncultured Flavobacteriaceae bacterium
TTTAGAATGTTTATCCCCCTTCTATTCCGGTTACAGCAAGGGGTACAATTAAAAAACCCGTTTGATCGCTCAAACGGGTTAGATATATTTTTGATATACAACAATACATTTCTAGCTCGCTTGAGGGCAAGGGAAGAAATGATGATGTACCTTATTCACTTTCATGATGGGGTAAAATTAGGATTTATTTTTATTTATCAAAAATATATCCGGAATTAATTATTCCCGAGGATCAGTGGCATGCCGTCTTCGCCGGAGCCAACCACCACGACTTTCGCATTGGGCGATTCGGCCAGCTTTAGGGTTGCCTCAATCCCCTTGTCCCTCAGGATCTGATCGGTTATCGACGCGCTGACGATCCGGTTTGCATCAGCTTTCCCCTGCGCTTCTATAATCTGGCGCTGGGCCTCCTTATCGGCTTTTTCCAGCCGGAATTCGTACTCCAGGGATTCCTGTTCCTGCCTTAATTTACGCTCTATGGCTTCCTTAATGGTCGGTGGAAGGGTTACATCCCTCACCAGGACCTCATCAAGTGATATATGCTGTTCCGAGATGATCGCTTTGGACTCTTCAAAGATTTCAGCCTGAATGGCATCGCGCTTACTGGAATAGAGTTGTTCGGGGGTGTATCGGCCTACAACACTCCTGGCGGCAGATCGAATGGTTGGCAACAGAATCCGTTGCAAATAATTCTCGCCGATTACCTGATGAAGTTTCCCTAGTTCGTCGTATTTGGGCATATACCAGATGGAAGCTTCCAGTGCAATATCCAGCCCGTTTGAGGAGAGCACTTTCATCTTTTCAAAAATCTCCTGCCTTCTTACCTCGTATATAAAAACCTTGTTCCAGGGGGCAACAATATGGAAACCTTCACCCATGGGAGGCGCATCGGTAACAACCCCGCCGCCAAATGTCTTGTAGAGCACCCCGGCCTGGCCGGAGCCAATGGTAACTGCAGATTTGGAAATGAGTATTATAAGCACAATAAAGATAAACACTGCCGGAAGGGCAATTTTTGGAATTTTGTCCATTTAATTTAGTTTAAGTGAGACCGTTATATTTTCTGATAAACCATTCGCCTGCCAATGAAGTAGCAATAATGGCCAGCAACCACAGGTAATCGATCAAAGATACGACATTAAGTTCACTTTTCTGGACCGGAAGGAAGCGGCTGTCTGAAAGCAGGGTTTGTGTAAGGGCATCGGATTGCGCAGGAAAAAAGAGCGCCCCTCCGGTTCTTTGGGCCAGGCGTCCGAGTTTGGGATAATCCGTCGCGGTTAATTGCTTTTCAACCTCAAAATCAAGGATCGTGAATGCCCCCTCCCTGGAAAAATCCGTTCCTTCAACCCCGGCAGTAAAAGTATAATTCCCTGCAGGAAGGTCGCTGAGGTCGGCCTCGTAATAATTTCTTCCAAGCAACATAGGAACCTCCCTGGAAATACCATTATCCTTTCCGCGCACTTTTAACATCAGGCTTGCATCCGTTTCAAAAACAAAAATTTCATCGAAGTAAATCGCCCGTACCCTTGCCTCCCTGCTTCCCTGAAAAATCGGCTGATAATCAATGGAAAACCGTTCGTTTGCTTTCTGATCGTCAAGGAATAAAAATAGCTGTCCAATTAGGTTGTCGAAACCGGTGAAGTTTCCCTGATCCCTGAAATTTTGCATGCGCCACCGCCAGAGGTTCTCCCCGAAAAGTACGGCTTCTTTCTGTCCGGAAGCGTTTATAATGGCCAGAAGGGGCTCCTGCATGTCGACCCCTTTTATCCGTTGCCCAATAAGCGTTTCGTGCGCCTTGGTTATCAGGATTTCTCCCAATTCACCTTCCAGGGGCGGGTACCCATTGAAATCCAGTCCGCTGATGTCAAAAATGGAAAATGCCGGATTTAAAACCGGCAGGATTTCCTCTTCCTGACCCAGGATCTCATTTTGAAAACTGTTCTGGACATTGTTCAGGAAATCCCAGTTGGTTTGAGAGCCGGTAATTGTGAAGTACCCCGCCCCGGATTTTTTAATATGCTCATAAACCCGGCCGAAAGCCGTTCCAGGTTGATAAAGGAGAAAGATATCGGCCGCCCCGAACTCGGCCTGGGGGGCTTCGGGGCTAATGATTCGCACGCTGCGCTGTTCGTTGCTTTCGATGGCCTTCTGCAGGGTACCTATATCGGGGTGCAGCGAAGACGATACAAGGGCAATCCTGGTTTGTTCGTCTATAACCTCTATGGCCAGGCTTCGCTCATTGTTGGCGGTATTGCGTTCATTTTCGAGTGGTGAAAGGCGCAGGCGGATGTTGCTGGTTCCAACCTTCCCGGCTTTCAAAAGGGTTTGTACCGCTATACTGGTTGCAGTAGGAGATAACCTCAGGGTTTCCCGGTGAACCGGGGAGCCATCCAATAAAACACTGAACTCCGCGGTAATGGAAGCGGGGCCCTCATAGGTGATAAAAGTTTCAACTGGAAACTGATTATTGAGAAAGGAATATCTGTTCATATTCACCTGTTCTATCCGCAGGTCTTCATACCTGGTGGTATCACCAAGGGCCACCGGATATACCGGAAGTTTTTGCCCGGCCGTACCATACTCGTAATCCCGGCCCAGTGTCTGGTTCCCGTCTGTAAGGACCACTATGGCCGTTTCACTTTGGGAGTAAATTTCATTCAGGGAGGCCAGGGCGCTCCCCAGGTCGGTGGCTTCATCAGTAAAATTCAGGCTGTCTGCCCTGCGGAGGCCGGTACCGAAATTGTAGCGAGATACACGAAACCGCTCCCGGAGGGTTTCATTGTCCCACAGCGCGGCTGAAATCTCCCTTAACTGCTCCGCAGCCCCGGTTTCGGTCATTGAAGCCGAATTATCATGAAGGATCACCAGGTTGGCAGGAACAACGGTATAGGATTCCTTAGTAAATTTTGGGTTGATCAGCAGGATAAAAAGGGAGAAAAGGGAGAGAAACCTGAGGAATGCCAGCAAACGTCCGCGATTCCGCGGTTGACTGGACTTATATATATAATGGTAAACTGCCAGAAGCAGTGCAACCACGGCGGCGAGCAAGATCAAAAAGAAAGTTCCTGTCTGCATGAACTACATATCTTGTCTCCCGGCACCTGTCTGCTACCCTGACATTACAGGCCGTTCAACCATCGGAATATCCTAAAAATTACGGCAGGAACCAACTGCCTTAACGCAGTTTTGGCAAGTGTTGCATTTATTAAACCAATACAATAGATTATATAGGATAATTACCTAATTATTTGGTTATTAATCTAAGTTAACATCCCTCCGTCAACATGCAATACCTGGCCGGTGATGTAGGCCGATAAATCCGATGCCAGAAACAGGCAGGCATTGGCAACATCCAGTGGGTTGCCTCCCCGTTTCAAGGGGATCGCATCCCGCCAGCCCTGCACGGTCTTCTCATCGAGTTTATCTGTCATTTCGGTTTCTATAAACCCGGGGGCCACGGCATTGCACCGAATATTCCGGGAGCCAAGTTCCAGGGCCACCGACTTGGTGAAACCAATCATTCCGGCTTTTGAAGCCGCGTAATTTGCCTGTCCCGCATTCCCTTTTACCCCAACCACGGAGCTCATATTTATAATCGACCCCTTGCGCTGTTTGAGAAAGGTACGCTGGATGGCCTTGGTCATATTAAAGACGGATTTCAGGTTGGTGGCAATCACGCTGTCAAAATCCTCCTCGCCCATTCGCATAAGGAGGTTATCTTTAGTGATCCCGGCATTGTTCACCAGGATATCAACGCCTCCAAAATCCTCCAGTACCCGGGCTACCAGACTTTCGGCTGCCCCGTAATCTGCGGCATCACTTTTATAGGCCTTCGCCTTAATTCCAAGTGCCGTGAGTTCCTTTTCAAGTTGAAGGGCAGGGCCTTCACTGGAGCTATAGGTAAAGGCCACATTGGCGCCATGGGCCGCGAATGTTTCGGCAATCCCCTTGCCAATACCCCTGCTGGCACCTGTAATAATAGCGTTCTTTCCTTCCAATAATTTCATATGTCGTTCATTTGAGTTGGCATCCGGAGCCTGTTTAAGGCAGGTTTAAGCAAACTTCGCTGATGAGGGCCATCGGGACGCGATGCGCTTCAGCCGATAACTTCCTTTACTTTTAATCCGATCTCGGCGGGGGAGTCCACCACGTGGATTCCGCATTCGCGCATGATCCGTTTCTTTGCCTGCGCAGTATCATCGCTGCCGCCGACTATGGCGCCGGCGTGTCCCATGGTCCTGCCCGCCGGCGCGGTTTCCCCGGCAATAAAGCCAACAATCGGTTTCTTACTTCCACTTTCTTTATACCACCTGGCCGCGTCGGCTTCAAGCTGCCCGCCAATTTCCCCAATCATCACCACACAATGCGTGTCCGGGTCGTTTATCAGCAATTCCACGGCTTCCCTGGTGGTAGTCCCTATTATAGGATCGCCCCCTATGCCGATGGCGGTTGTTATGCCCAGCCCCTGCCGGACAACCTGGTCTGCGGCTTCGTAGGTCAGGGTGCCCGATTTTGATACTATCCCAACATGGCCTTTCTCAAAAACAAATCCGGGCATGATGCCCACTTTGGCTTCCCCGGGGGTGATAACTCCCGGACAGTTCGGCCCGATCAACGTGCAATCCTTGCCTTTAATATAATCATAGGCCTTAACCATATCGGCCACCGGGATTCCTTCTGTGATTGTAATGATCACCCGGATCCCGGCACTCGCGGCCTCCATAATGGCGTCGGCGGCAAAGGCCGGGGGAACAAAGATAATGCTGGTATTTGCACCTGCCTTTTCCACAGCCTCCTCCACCGTATTGAACACAGGTTTTCCAAGGTGTTCCTGTCCCCCTTTTCCAGGGGTTACGCCTCCTACCACGTTGGTGCCGTATTCTATCATTTGTTCGGCGTGAAAAGTACCTTCACTTCCCGTAAAACCCTGTACAATGATCCTGGAGTTCTTGTTCACTAGTACGCTCATGCTGGTTTGGTTTGTTTTATGTGTTGCACAAAAATAAGGGTTTGAAAACTAATTTAACAAGTTTCCCCTTCTATAGTTCCTCCATCTTTTTAAGGATCCCGGGGATCTTTTTAATGTATGCCATTTGTTTGAATTTTTCCCTGGCCTCTTCGGTGGGGCTGCCCAGGTAGGTCTTGCCACCTTCCAGGGATTTGGAGACACCGGACTGGGCCATAATAACCGATTGCTTCCCAATGGTAACGGCGCTGATAACGCCCACCTGCCCCCAGAGGGTTACTTCATCCTCCACCACCACACAGCCTGCAATGCCCGTCTGGGACGCAATCAGGCAGCGTTCGCCTATAACGGTATCGTGCCCCACCTGAATCTGGTTATCCAGTTTCGCGCCTTTCCTTATAGTGGTATCCCCCGTAACGCCCCTGTCTATTGTACATAAGGCACCAATTTCCACATCGTCTTCAATAACTACCCTGCCACCCGATAAAAGCTTGTCAAACCCCGCGGGCCGCTTTTTATAATAAAACGCATCCGAACCCAGGACCGTCCCGGCATGGATAGAAACATTGTTACCAATGATACAATGGTCATAAACAGCTACGTTGGAATGGATCACGCAATTATCTCCTATCTCGACCTGGTTGCCGATAAAAACATTGGGTTGTATAACGGTATTCCTGCCTATTTTCGCGCTGGGGGCAATAGCGGCACCGGCCGCCACAAATGGCCTGAAATGGCGGGTAAGCACATTGAAATCCCGGAAAGGGTCGTCTGAAATCAGCAGTGCCTTGCCCTGCGGGCATTCGACCTCCTTATTGATGAGCACCACCGAGGCTTTGGATTTTAATGCCTTCTCATAATACTTCGGATGGTCTACAAAAACAATTTCGCCCGGTTCCACCACATGTATCTCATTCATCCCCAACACCTGGAAATCGTCGGCCCCTACGTATTCTGTCCGGATGAGAGCTGCTATTTGCTTTAAGGTGTGGGGCTTGGGAAATTTCATCTTTCTTTCTGATTTTGCTGGGTGCAGGCATACCTTGCCGCAAGGCTGTTCGCTTTCGGGCTTCTCTACGGATAGCTGCTATTCTTTGGCCCGTTCCATATAGGATCCGGTTGAAGTATCTATCTTTATCTTGTCGCCTTCATTAATAAACAGCGGTACGTTAACCCTTGCCCCTGTCTCGACCGTTGCCGGTTTGGTTGCATTGGTTGCCGTATTGCCCTTTAGCCCGGGTTCTGTTTGGGTAATCTGAAGGATAACATGCGCAGGCATTTCAACCGAAAGGGGTAAGCTGTCTTCCGCATTGAATATAATGGTTACTATTTCTCCTTCCTTTAATAATTCGGGGGTATCGAGGGTACTTTCCTGCAGGCTGATCTGGTTATAATCATCCATGTTCATAAAATGATAGGTGGTCCCTTCCGCGTACAAAAACTGGTACGAACGGGTTTCAACCCGCACATCCTCGATCTTATGACCGGCAGAAAAAGTATTGTCAAGTACCTTGCCCGATGTAATGCTCCTTAATTTGGTTCGCACGAAAGCCGGACCTTTTCCCGGTTTAACGTGCAGGAATTCGATGATTTTATAAATGTCGTTGTTATACCGGATACATAATCCTTTCCTGATATCGGATGTATTTGCCATAAAATAAATTAATTAGTACTGAAATATCCCTTCATGATCCCGCGTTGCGAATCCCTGATAAACTGAAGGATCTCATCCCTTTCGGGGGTTGCCTCCATTTCCGCTTCTATGATCTGCACCGCCTGAGAGTTGTTGTAATTTTTCTGATAGAGGATGCGGTAAATATTCTGTATCTCCCGGATCTTGTCTGCCGAAAATCCACGCCGCCTGAGCCCAACGGAATTAATCCCCACATACGACATGGGCTCCCGGGCACCTTTTACATAAGGAGGTACATCTTTTCGCACCAGGGACCCCCCCGTAACAAAGGCATGCTGGCCTATGGAGACAAACTGGTGCACCGCCACAAGCCCGGCAAGCACTACATTATCGCCAATGGTCACATGGCCCGCGAGGGTTGAATTATTTGAAAAAATACAGTTATTCCCCACAAAGCAATCGTGCGCAATATGGCAATAGGCCATGATTAGGCAATTTTTTCCGATAACGGTTTTCATCCGGTCGGCGGTACCTTTGTTAATGGTTGCACATTCCCTGATTGTGGTGTTGTTGCCTATATGTACCGTTGTTTCCTCGCCACGGTATTTAAGGTCCTGGGGCGGGGCCGAAATAATGGCCCCCGGGAAGATGTTGCAATTCTTCCCAATCCTCGCTCCCTCCATAATGGTTACATTAGAGCCTATCCAGGTGCCCTCACCTATTGTTACATTATTGTGAATGGTGGTAAAGGGCTCCACCACAACATTCTTTGCAATCTTCGCTCCGGGGTGTATATACGCCAGGGGTTGGTTCATTCTATTTCTTTTTAGCTATTTGGGCCATCATTTCTGCCTCGCAAACGAGTTTGTTATTGGCGTAGGCATAGGCCTGCATATGGCAGATCCCCCTCCGGATTGGTGTTATCAGGCTGCAATGGAATATCAGGGTATCGCCGGGGAGTACTTTTTGCTTAAACTTCACATTATCTATCTTCATAAAGAACGTCAGGTAATTTTCCGGGTCGGGCACGGTACTTAAAACAAGGATCCCGCCGGTTTGTGCCATGGCTTCCACCTGCAAGACTCCCGGCATCACCGGGGCATCCGGAAAATGCCCTACGAAGAATGGCTCGTTCATGGTTACATTCTTCATGCCCACCACATGTTGGTCCGAAAGTTCCAGAATCCTGTCTATCAACAGGAAAGGTGGCCGGTGCGGCAGCATGGCCATGATCTGCATGATATCCATTAACGGTGGCTCACTCAGATCGTATTGCGGAACCTTATTGCGTTTTTCCAGTTTAATGATTTTTGAAAGTTTTTTGGCAAATTGGGTATTTACATAATGCCCCGGTTTGTTTGCAATTACCTTCCCCCTGATACGGGTGCCGGTGAGGGCCAGATCGCCTACCACGTCGAGCAGTTTATGGCGGGCAGCCTCATTGGGCTGATGGAGTGTGAGGTTATCGAGGATCCCGTTCGGTTTTACCGAGAGTTTCTTTTTCCTAAAAGCCTTTTCGAGCTTCTTCATGGTAGAATCGGAGATTTCCTTATCTACATAAACAATGGCATTATTCAGGTCGCCCCCTTTTATCAGCCCATTCTCAAGGAGCATTTCCAGTTCGTGCAGGAAACTAAAGGTGCGGGCACTGGAAATTTCTGCCTTGAAATCGGAAATGCGCTCCAGGGTGGCATTCTGCGTACCCAGCACTTTGGTGCCAAAATCCACCATAGTGGTGATCTGGTATTCCTCTGAAGGGATCACGGTGATCTCGCTTCCAGAATTTTCGTCCTTATAGCTGATGACTTCCCTAACAACATATTCTTCGCGTTCCGCCTCCTGTTCTACGATGCCGGCCTCCTCAAGGGCCTCGACGAAAAATTTGGAAGACCCGTCCATTATCGGCGGTTCGGGCGAATCGAGTTCTATGAGAACATTATCCAGATCCATCCCAACCAGGGCGGCAAGCACATGCTCCGAGGTCTGTATCTTTACCCCCCTCTTTTCCAGATTAGTGCCCCTTTGGGTATTGTTCACATAGTTTACGTCGGCCTCAATTAGCGGCTCACCTTCCAGATCGACCCGTTTAAAGACGTAGCCGTGATCTTCCGGGGCAGGGGCAAATTTCATGGTCACGTTTTCCCCTGTATGCAATCCTACGCCTTCAAGGATTACCTCCTTTGCTATGGTTTTTTGTTTCGCCATTTGCTTACTCTATAGTGGAGTTTTTTTCTAAATCACTGATTCTGTTAACAATACGCGTGAGATTTTTGAAGTGCACATAGGATTTGTTAAAGTCGCCGTAGTTCAGGGCGGGAGATCCCTGTAGCACTTCATCATCCTTGATATTGCGCCCGATTCCGGATTGGGCCTGTATTTTAACCCGATTACCAATAACAATATGGCCTACAATGCCCACCTGGCCGCCAATCATACAGTTACGGCCAATTTTGGTGGAACCGGCTATCCCGGTCTGGGCCGCGATTACGGTATTTTCACCTATTTCGACATTATGGGCGATCTGGATCTGGTTGTCGAGCTTAACACCCTTCCTGAGGATGGTGGAACCCAGGGTAGCCCGGTCAATGGTGGTGCCGGCGCCAATGTCTACATTGTCTTCCAGGATTACGTTCCCTGTCTGGGGTATTTTGCTGTACTCCCCGTTCGCGTTGGGCGTAAATCCAAAACCATCGGCCCCCAGGATGGCGCCGCTGTGGATCACACAATTATTACCTATTATGGTCTCGGAATATATTTTGGCGCCGGCGAATACGATGACGTTATCGCCTATCCGGACATTATCCCCAATATATACGTTGGGAAATATCTTTACACTATTGCCAATCTTAACGTTGCTGCCCAGGTAGGAGAACGCACCCATATAGAACTCTTCTCCATACGCGGCGGATTCAGACATGTAAACCGGGCTTTCAACCCCGGTCTTGTTGAATTTCACCTGGTTATAATATTCAAGTAGTTTTGAAAATGATTTATAGGCATCCTCAACCTTGATCAAAGTGGTTGTCAGGGCCTGTTCCGGGATAAAATCCCTGTTTACTATGGTGATGGAAGCCGCGGTACTGTAAATGTGGTGTGTGTACTTGGGATTGGCCAGAAATGTCAGGGAACCTTTCTCCCCTTCCTCTATCCTCGCCAGTTTATGTACGGCAATTTCAGGGTTTCCTTCAACCTCTCCTTCCAAGATGCCGGCTATCTGACTTGCAGTGAATTCCAAGTTTTCCCGTTTTTCACCATTTCGTTATGGTGCTGACAAAAGTAAGAAAAATTGGTGAACGGAATTTAAGTTTATAAATCCCCAACCCGCGACCGGGGGAAAGCACAGCTACGGGCCGGCAGGGCCCCAGGTAAGGGTTAAGCTTTAAGGGGGTTTTTGGGGAAGCAGCGGTAATGTTTTACCACGGCCTTAGAGAGCGCCTGCAGGTTAAGATGGTCCGATGCCCGGGCTACGTCCGTGACCTTCCCGTTATCGCGCAGGATATTGATATTCTGATGTTCCAGGTCGTAGGCCTGGTTTTCAATGGAACCGGTAAAAACAAAGTAGGAGGTTTCCTCGGCGTTCAGGCCGTATTGTTTTCCAAACTGTTCCTGCCGCTCCCTGAACTTCTCTCCGTTTACGGCTTTGTTCTTTAGTTTGATATGCAGCAGCTCGCGGTTGAGGATCATCCGGCAAAGGTTGGCCAACACAAAATCCGGATGCATTTGCCAGGCCTTAACAGCTGCCATGACGTCTACGTCGTCGAGCAGGGCGAATACCTCTAAAACTTCACGATCAAAGGTGTCGCCGTTGATGCGGTTTTCCAGGAACCGCCGCAGGGGGGCGCTGCATTCGAGGCGTTCGCCCCCGGCCTGAAGCTCCCTGGCCCGCTTCAGGCAGTTGATAAGCAGCTGTTCGGCGACAATGCCGGTTTTATGCAGATACACCTGCCAGTACATAAAGCGGCGTGCCATAAGGAACTTCTCCACCGAATATATACCCTTTTCCTCCACTACCAGTTCTCCGTTGTATACATTCAGCATGGTTATGAGGCGTTCGGCATTGATGTTGCCTTCGGCCACTCCCGTATAAAAACTGTCCCTTTTCAGGTAATCGAGCCTGTCCATATCCAGCTGGCTCGATACCAGCTGGTTAAGGAATTTCTTAGGGTAGCTGCCGCGGAAAATAGCTATGCCCGTACTCAGCTCACCGTTGAATTGCTCATTCAGCGCGGCCATGAACCTGAGGGAAATGGCCTCATGCCGCACCCCCTGTACCAGGCTGCTTTCCATGGCGTGCGAAAACGGCCCGTGGCCAATGTCGTGCAACAGGATGGCTACCAGCAACCCCTTTTCCTCTTCCGAAGTAATAGCGATCTTTTTCTGCCGCAAAACCTGTATGGCGTGGCCCATGAGGTGCATGCTTCCCAGGGCGTGATGGAAACGGGTATGGTGGGCGCCGGGATACACAAGGTAGGAAAGCCCCATTTGCGATATGCGGCGCAGCCTCTGAAAAAAAGGATGGGCAATCAGATCAAAAATTAGCGGGCCGGGAATTACAATAAATCCGTAAATTGGGTCATTAAAAATTTCGAGTTTGTCTGATCTTCGCAAATTCGCTATACTTTACAGGGTAAATATACATACTTAATGAACAAGATTACAATCCTATGGGTGGATGATGAAATTGATCTGCTTAAACCACATATCTTATTTCTCGAAGGTAAAAATTATCAGGTGGTCACCTGCCAGAGCGGACAGGAAGCCCTGACCGAAATAGCCGGACAGCGGTTCGACATCGTTTTCCTGGATGAGAATATGCCGGGCCTTTCCGGGCTCGATACCCTGAACGAGATCAAGGTGCTCGATGCTTCCCTCCCCGTGGTCATGATCACCAAGAGCGAGGAGGAATACCTGATGGAAGAAGCCATCGGTTCGAAGATCGCGGATTACCTGATTAAACCGGTGAACCCCAACCAGATCCTCCTGTCGCTGAAAAAGAACCTGGATAACTCCCGGCTGGTTTCCGAGAAAACCACGGCCAGCTACCAGCAGGAATTCAGGAAGATCGCGCTGGACCTGTCTATGGTAAACAGCCATGAAGCCTGGGCGGAGCTTTACCGCAAACTCATTTATTGGGAAATGCAGCTCGAACAGATCGAAGATACAGGCATGTTCGGCATCCTTGAATCTCAAAAAGCCGAAGCCAACAACCAGTTTGGGAAGTTTATACAAAAGAATTACGCGGGCTGGTTCAGGGAGGAAGACCGGCCGGTGATGTCGCACACCCTCTTCAGGGAACGGGTGGTTCCGGAAATCGCGGAAGGCCCTACCCTGCTGGTGGTTATAGATAACCTGAGGTACGACCAGTGGTACGCCTTTGAGGATGCCGTTACCAGCTTTTACAAAAAACGCAAGGAACAGCATTACTACAGCATCCTGCCCACGGCGACCCAGTATGCGCGGAACGCCATTTTTAGCGGGCTGATGCCGCTGGACATGGAAAGGAAATACCCGGATTGGTGGAAAAACGATACGGAAGAAGGGGGGAAAAACCTGTACGAAGACAAGTTCCTGGGCGAACAGATAAAAAGACTGGGGCTCAACCTTAAATGGGAGTACCACAAGATCAGCAGCCTGAAACAGGGCAAGCACCTTTTGCAGAATTTCCGTTCCCAGAAGATGAACGACCTTACCGTGATCGTCTACAATTTTGTGGATATGCTCTCGCATGCCAAAACCGAAATGGAAGTGATCAAGGAGCTCGCCTCCAACGACAAGGCCTACCGCTCCCTTACACAGAGCTGGTTTAAAAACTCCCCCCTGCTCGAGATCATACAACAGGCGCAGGGGCTGGGATTAAAGCTGATCATTACAACAGACCACGGGACCATCAATGTAAAACAGCCTTCCAAGGTAATAGGCGACAAGGAAACCAGCCTGAATTTGCGATACAAGACCGGGCGCAGCCTGACCTATGAGGAGAAAGACGTGCTGGAGGCCAAAGACCCCTCAAGGATCCACCTGCCCAGTATTACCATGAGCAGTTCCTATATCTTCGCGAAAAACGACCTCTTCTTCGCCTACCCCAACAACTACAATCATTATGTTAGCTATTACCGGAACACCTACCAGCACGGCGGGGTCTCCCTGGAAGAAATGGTCATTCCTTTTGTAGTGCTCGAACCCCGGTAACAGGTTGGTCATGGATGTTACCTATAAAGAATCCCGGATTCAGGAGGTGGCGCGGCAACTGATCGCTTCGGTGCCGGGCAGGGTGCTGGCGTTTTATGGCGACATGGGGGCCGGCAAAACCACCCTTATCAAGGCCCTTTTGCGGGAATTGGGCGCGGATGACCCGGGCAGCAGCCCAACCTTTGGTATCGTGAATGAGTACCATAACAAGGAAGGCGCTGTCCTGGCCTACCATTTTGATTTCTACCGCCTGGAAGACGAAACGGAAGCCTTAGACCTGGGCTTTGAGGAGTACCTGCTCCAGGATGCCTGGATCTTTATGGAATGGCCCGAAAAAATAGCGGGGCTCCTGCCGGATGACAGCTGCCGGGTGAAGCTTGAAATAGCGGATAACGATAAAAGGCGGCTTCGGTTCTGACTGCTCCCCAACACCCTTAAAATAATCTTCCCTTTTTGCAACGGCAAACGGATTTTCATGTCTTTCGTGCAACCATATTTATTTTTTTGATACATCAAATTAAAAGCGAAATCATGAGAAAATTAGTATTAGCCATTGCCCTGGCGGGGGCAATGATGCTGCATGCCCAGCAGGCCGGCAGCCTGCAGGGGCGGATGGATGAACTGGGAAAGGCCTGTGAAGAAAGCGGCTACCACGGGGTGGTGCTCCTGGCCAACCGGGATGTGGTTCTCGGGCAAACCGCCTTCGGGAAGGCCGACCAGGAAAGCGGTAGGAAAAACAAGTTGCAAACCCTTTTTAAAACCGAATCAACAGGCAAGCTTTTTACGGCCACGGCCGTGATGCAGCTGGTGGAACAGGGCAGGCTTGATTTGCAGCAAACCCTGGCACATTACCTTCCCGGCTCGGGGATCAGGAACGCCGAAAAAATGACCATCCACCAGTTGCTCACCCACCAGACGGGCCTTACCGCCCCCTGGGAACGGGAGGGGTTTGAGTTCCGCGAATACGAAACGGACGAATGGTGGGAGCTGATCGTCACCAATTCCACAGCCTTTGAGGAACCGGGCAGCGGGGTGTACTACAGCAGCTCGGGCTATGAGGTGCTCGCAGCGATCATAGAAAAGCTTAGCGGGAAATCCTTTGAAGCCTACTGCAGGGAGCATATTTTTACCCCGGCCGGGATGCAAAGCACCTTCTACCGGATGGATACGCTGGAACTGGCAAAATCAGGGGCCAAACCCTACCGGTGGACAGGGATGGAAAGCTACTACGCCTACCCGCTCCGTGTTTTCAGCGCCGGCGGGGCCGGGGGCTGGTTCAGCACGGTGGCGGATTTCCACGCCATTGCCACCGCCCTCATGGATCATAGGCTGGTAAGCCGGGAGTCGTTAAGCCTGATGATGCAGCCGCATGTTCCCATGGGCGGGGGCTCTTACGGCTACGGGATACAGATGGTGACGGACCGGCTGCTGCCCGGGAAAATGGTGTACGGCCATAACGGGGGTGGCATGGGCTACGGGGCCGACATCCTCATGGAGCCGGAGAGCGGCACTATTATGGTTGGCATGATGAACATGTACGGCAACAGCAGCCGGGTAAACGCCAACTTTATGAAACTGGCCATAGGGTTGGAACCCGAAACACCCAGGGCCGACCCGGGGCGGCTGTTGTTCGACCGCATAGAAGCCGGGGGGCTTGAGGATTTTGCCGCCAACTACAAGGCCTATTGCGAAGCGGTGGGCATGGAGGGCCCGGACCCCCGGATCCTGATCCCCCTGGGCGACAACTACCGGCTGCTTGAAAGGATGGCCGACCATAAGCGGTATTATGACCTGCTGGCGGGCATCTTGCCGGAACACCCCATGGTGTGGCTGCAGCTGGGCGATATCGCCCTGGAAGCAGACGACCCCGGCCTGGCCCGGGAGCATTACGAAAAAGCGAAAACGGTGGCCGAAACCAAAGATCCCTACTGGCTCGATGCGGTAAAGCAGAAACTGGGTGATCTCTAGTTCAGGCCGGAAGCGGCTAACCGCTCTGCCGCCTATAATGCCACAAGCAGTGGGTCTCTGGTTCGAACACAGTAAGGCCTACAGTAGTAATTACGCGGCCTTTGAGAAATCGGGGGCCCTTTTTATTTCCCATAATGCAAAGTTTGTTCATAGTTTTAAAAGTTTAATAGCATTAACAAATTTTATTAGTTAATGAAGTCATCTGTATTTAGATGAATACTTCTCAGCTTTTGAATTATGAATTAAGTCCAATAATCATCAATAGGAAAATGGGCATTTGGCTTTGAAACAACCTTCTTCTTTCTGTTCAAATCATCCATTTAGCCATAAGTATTGATGAGTCCTTTGGTTTACTAAAAGGACCATTTTATTGAACTTTTAAAGTTTAACGCCCTCAATACTTCTGCTAAGTTTATTTCCGCGTACTAAATAAATAGTCTACATTTTGACAATTATTTAGACTTTCAAATATGGTTTTTGGATATGCCCGGGTTAGTACAGCTGAACAGAGTTTGGATTTGCAACTAGATGCTCTGCTTAAAGATGGAATATCTCAAAAGAACATTTATACAGATAAGGTGTCTAGTTCCAAGGAGGAACGAAAAAGCTTGAGTAAACTTTTGGGCTATGTGAGAGAGGGCGACACCATAGTTGTTTGGAAGCTGGACCGATTGGCCAGGAGCTTGATTCATTTCACAAAGTTCATGACAGTAATAGAAGAAAAGGGAGTAAAGTTTAGGAGTATTACTGAGCCTTTTATAGATACAACAGAGAA